>NZ_JBFAHZ010000006.1:0-215598 GCF_040654415.1 Micromonospora sp. NPDC050695 | reverse complement strand
ATGGGGGTAGCTCCTTCGGGGGTAGGAACACCCACACCGCCAAGGGGGAAAACGGCGGGCAGGGTGTGAGCACCTCGTCCGGCGCTGCACAAACAAGGGGGAAAGTTTGGGGGCCTGCGAGCCCGGGGGCTCGTGGCGCCGGTGTCGGCGGCCTACCGAGCGGGGGCTCGGGGCGCCGGGACCGGGTGTAACGACCGGCGGGCCGGGGTCATTCCGGGGGTGGCCCATCCATCGGCGCCCGCATCACGGCGGCGCCTGGTCGCTGGCCGGGTCTGCAACGACCGGACCGGGCCGGGCATTCCCACCCCGTATCGGGGTCGAGCCTCACCGGCGGTGGTCCTGCGATCGTCAGGGTGTGTAACGACCCCCAGCCAGCCACCATTCCACCGCCCGAGTGCGGCCGGTCACAGCCCACAACCCCCACCACCGGACAAACCACCCACCCCGACGCGACCGACCACGACCCCCGTCGGGCACTCACCGGGTGATCCACTCGGCTTCGGCGAAAACGGGGTATCCGGGACGGGGTGACACCCCAGTTTCATTGATGCCGAGTTGATCGCAACGTCGGGCTGAGGATGGATCCGACAAGGGCGGGTCTAGCTCTCATCGGCGGGCCAGGAGCCGCTGCGGTAGAGCGTGCCCCGGCCGCCCGGATCGGGGATCCCGTGCAGCGAGCGCCGCTCGGGGTCGGTCGGCTCGGGGTTGCCGGCGGCGCGGCGGGCTCGTCGCACGCGGGATCCGACGAACCAGGCGACGGCCGCCCCGCAGACCACGATCACCACGTTCTGCAGCGCGCCGACGTAACCCTCGACGAGATGCCAGTTGTCGCCCAACAGGTAGCCGGCGAGCACGAAGGTGGTGTTCCAGATCAGGCTGCCCAGCGTGGTGTAGAGCAGGAAGGTGCTGACCGGCATCCGCTCCACCCCGGCCGGGATGGAGATCAGGCTCCGGAAGATCGGGATCATCCGCCCGAAGAAGACCGCCTTCACGCCGTGCCGCAGGAACCACGCCTCGGTCCGGTCCACGTCGGCGAGCTTGACCAGCGGCAGCCGGGCCACGATGGCGCGCATCCGGTCGCGGCCCAGGGAGGCACCGATCAGGTAGAGCGCCAGCGCGCCCACCACCGAGCCCAGCGTGGTCCAGAAGATCGCGCCGAGCAGGCTGATCCGACCCTGTGCGGCCACGAACCCGGCCAGCGGCAGGATGACCTCGCTGGGGATCGGTGGGAACAGGTTCTCCAGGGCCACCGCCAGGCCGGCGCCCGGCCCGCCGAGCCGTTCCACCAGGTCACTGACGTAACCGACGATGCCGCCCTGCGGAGGTTCCGCCGCGGCGGTGGGGGTTCCGGTGGCGAGCACGGCGTGGGACGTTCGAATCATGACCCCAACGCTACGAAGTGATCCTGAGAGCCAACCGGGAGGCGGTCAGCCAATGTCGTCGGACGTGCACACCACCGGTCGTACCCCACTGCGGCTCGCGGTGGCGCAGCCGCCGTGCGTACCCCTGGATGTCGCGGAGAACGCGCGGGCGCACGCTGCCGCGGTCCGCGCGGCGCGCGCCCGGGTGGTGGTCTTTCCGGAGCTGTCGCTGACGGGGTACGAGTTGGACGCCCCGGTCGTGCCGGTCGACGACCCGCGGTTGGCGCCGCTGGTGGGGGCGTGCGCCGAGACGGGCACGCTGGCGTTGGCCGGTGCGCCGGTCGCCGGTGACCACATCGCGGTGTTGGCGGTGACCGGCGCTGGTGTGACGGTGGCGTACCGGAAGATGTGCCTGGGTGGCGCGGAGCCCCGCCGGTTCGTTCCGGGTGACACACCGGGTGTGCTCGATGTGGACGGTTGGCGGATTGGCCTGGCGGTGTGCAAGGACACCGGCGTCGCCGCGCACGCGCAGCGCACGGCCGCGTTGGGGATCGACGTGTACGCGGCGGGGGTGCTGGAGTTGGCGAGCGACGCCGCCGTGGTGGACCAGCGGGCACACCGGATCGCCGTCACGCACCGGGTCTGGGTGGCGGTGGCGAGTTTCGCCGGGTCGACCGGTGGTGGCTTCACCGAGGCGGCGGCGCGCTCCGGCGTCTGGACGCCACAGGGCGAGGTGCGCGCGCGGGCGGGTACGGCGCCGGGCGAGTTGGTCCGGGTGAGCATCGACTGAGCGGCCGACGCACTGCCCGACGGGCGCCACCGCACCCTGCCCGGTGAGTGGCACGGCGCGTCCGACGAGGTGCTGGCACCGGTGCTCGCCGAGCATGTCGCCGGTTGACCGCCGCCCGTCGAGGCGCGGCCTGTCGTACGGCGCGGCCACAATCCCTGCATGGCTGTGATTCCCGCTCGGCTGTCGGTGGTCACCGTCGGCGCACGCGACATGGGCCTGCTGCGGTCGTTCTACCGATCGTTGGGCTGGCCGGAGCTGCCGTCAGCTGACGACGGCTGGTCGGCGTTCCTGCTCGGTGGTGTCCTGCTCGCCCTCTATCCGCTGCCGGAGCTGGCCGCCGAGGCGGCACCCGGTGTTTCCGATCCGGCCGGCGGCTGGTCCGGGGTGACGCTGGCGTGCAACGTCGACGGTCGTGCGGACGTCGACGTGGCCTTCGCGGCGGCCGTCGCGGTGGGGGCGACGGTGGTGGCGGAGCCGACCGACCGGTCCTGGGGTGGGCGCTCGGCGTACATCGCCGACCCGGAGGGCAACCGGTGGGAGATCGCCTGGGCGGGCACGGCCGTCTTCGACGAGAGCGGCGCCCTCGTCTCCTTCGGTTGAGCGTGCCGTGGTTGCTCCCGGCAGGCGAGCTTGGAATGCTTCGGCCATGACTTCCTTCCCGGGGACCTTCGCCGCCGATGTCATCGGTGAGTCGGCTCGGACGCAGTTCGAGACGTTCATCGATGAGCACCGCAGGGCGCTCGACGACTACCTGGACGGGCTGACCGAGGAGCAGGCGCGCCGGTCGTTGGTGCCATCGCGGACCACGCTGCTCGGCCTGGTGAAGCACGCGACGTTCGTCGAGAAGGTGTGGTTCGACGAGGCGGTCACCTGCCGGTCGCGCGCCGAGATCGGCATCCCCGCGACGCCGGACGAGTCGTTCATCCTCGACGACGGCGACACGATCGCCACCATCCAGCGGGCACACCGCGAGGCGTGCGAGGCGTCCCGCCGTGCGACGGCGTCGCTGGGCCTGGACGACGTGCTCCGCGGCAACCGGCGTGGGCCGCTGCCGCTGCGCTGGGTCTACCTACACGTGTTGCGCGAGCTGGCTCAGCACTGTGGGCACGCGGAGATCCTGCGCGAGCAGATCCTGAGCGAGTAGTGCCGAATATCATCGCCGCATGCCCGAGTTGATCGCGCCCACCGTCCGTCTGCACGACGCCTGGCTCGAGGCGCACGACGAGTGGGGGCCGGGCGTCCACGAGGATGGTTTCGGGCTGCGGCCGTCCGACGAGGTGCGCTCGCCGGACGGGTTCGCGGCGTGGGTGACCCGGCTCAACGACCAGTCGGATCCGGCGATGCCGCTGGACGGCGGTCAGGTGCGGTGCACGTACCGCTGGATCGTCGAGGACGGCCGGGTGCTCGGTGGGATCGCGCTGCGGCACGACCTCGACGATGTCCTGCTGCGGGTCGCCGGGCACATCGGCTACGGCATCCGGCCGTCCGCGCGCCGCCGCGGGTTGGCGACCTGGGCGCTGGGCCGGATGCTCGACGCGGCGCGGTCGCTCGGCCTGCAGCGGGTGCTGATCGCCTGCGCGGCCGACAATGTCGCGTCGGCGAGGACGATCGAGCACCACGGTGGCGTCCTGGAGGACATCCGGGACACCACGCTCGGCCCGACCCGCCGTTACTGGATCACGCTCTAGGCCATCCGCTGGTGTCGCCGAAGCGGCGCAGGGTCCAGCGGGCCGGCGGCCAGGTGCCGGTGTCGTGGTCGGTGGTCCATTCGGTGATCGAGGCCGGGGGGATGACCAGGTCGAACCCCCGATGCAGCGGTTGGGCGGCGAGCGCGTGGAAGGCGACCTCGACCGTCGCGGTGTGACCGATCAGCAGCACGGTGGAGCCCTGGTGCCGGTGGGCGATCTCCATGATCGCGCGGCCGACGCGGGCCACCAGCTCGGCCCAGCTCTCGTTGCCGTTCTCGAACGGCCGGAACAGCCCTCCGCCCACCGCGGCGTGTTCGGTCCGGAAGCGGGCGACGGGCAGCCCGTCGGCGTACGGGGGCGTGTGCCAGGTGCACAGACCGCAGTCGGCCACCGGGCGGAGGCCGAACGCCGCAGCGATCGGTTGCGCGGTTTCGACGGTGCGGCGCAGCACGGACGAGTAGACCGCCACCGGCCGGTCGGTGGCGTGGTCCTCGGCGAGCCGTCTGGCGAGCCGGTGTGCCTGGTCGTGGCCGAACGCCGTCAGGCCCCGGCATCCGTGCGGGCCGCCCACGATCCCGTCGATCTGGTGGACCGACTCGCCATGACGCACGAAGATCAACCGTGTCCGCATCGGCCCATCATGCCAGTGAGACCGGCGGATGGATCAGTCGTCCGTACGGCCGGTGGAGAAGATGCTGGCCTGATCGAGTAGTTCGTCGAGGTGGGCGCCGGTCCGCGCGGGGAGCCGGTCCCGGTCGACCAGCTCGGCGATGTGGTCACGCAGGTCGGCGACCCGCTTGGCGCGGTCGCGGGACCGGCGGTTGAGGTCGGCGAGGTCGTCGCGCAGGTCCTCGGCGGTTTTGCGGTCGATCTCGCCGCGGGCCTGGGCCGCGGCGAGCACGGCGGTGAACTCGTCGGTGACCTGTCGCAGGCTGACCGGCACCTGCTGGCCCACGGCCGAGGGCGCGGCGCTGCTGGCGGCCGGGGGTGTGGACGGTGCCGCCGGCGTCGGCGACTGGGTGCTGGGCGTGGGCGCCGGAGTGGTGGTCGGCGACGGGCCGGCGACCTGCGCGGGGCGCTCGGGAGCGTCGAGATTCTGGGCGAGCAGCGCGCCGAGGCCCACGACGGCCGCGAGGCCGGCCGCGACCAGCACGACGGCCGATCGACGTGACCGGCGGCGCGGCGCGGCATCCACCGGTACGGGGTGGGGGCGGACGGCGGCGCGGTCGATCAGGGTGGGCGGATGGGCGCTCGGCAGGATGCGCAGCAGCTCGGTGGGCGGCTCGACCGGCTGACCGGCACCGAACCGCATGGCCAGACGCGCTGCCGTCGGCCGGCGGGCCGGGTCGGCGGCCAGGCAGGCGAGGGTCAGCTCGGCGATGTCGGCGGGCAGGCCGGCCACCCGCAGCGGCGGCACCGGTGTGCCCCGCCGGTGCACCTCAAGGGCGTCTTCCCAGCTCTGCACGGGCAGCGGGGCCTGCCCGGTGAGGGTGCGGTAGAGCAGCGCGCCGAGGGCGTACACGTCGCTGGCCGGGTCGGGTGGGCCGGCGGCGAGGCGTTCCGGGGCGAAGTAGGCGGGTGTGCCCATGAGCGGTTCGCCGGACTGGCTGTCGAGCCCGCCGAGCGCGGCGATGCCGAAGTCGAGCACCTTGGCGCCGGTGTCGGTGAGCATGACGTTGCCCGGTTTCACGTCGCGGTGCACCACGCCGATGCGGTGCGCGGCGGCCAGCGCGGCGGCGATCTGCCCGGCCACCCGGACCGCCTCGGGCCAGGGCAGCGGGCCGCCGCGCAGCCGATCGGCCAGATTGTGCCCGTCGACCAGCTCCATCACCAGGTACGGCACGACGGCGCCGTCGGCCAGGGTCGCCTCGGCGTAGTCGTACACCTGGGTCACGTGTGGGTGGGTCAGCCGGGCGGCCGCGCGGGCCTCGCGTCGGATGGTGGCCCGCAGGTGCGGGTCGGCGGCGAGCTGCCCGGCGAGCACCTTGATCGCCACCGGCCGGCCGAGCACCTCGTCGTCGGCACGCCACACCTCGGACATGCCGCCGAGACCGATCCGCTCGTGCAGGACGTAGCGGTCGTGGAGACGGAGGGTGGGCGTGAAGGGTGACATGGCCTCACCAGTCTGCCTGGCGAGTTCCCACTCGACCACCCTGCGTGCCCGGCCCGGTGCCGCCCGTCCCCGACGTACCGAAATGGGCGGTTGTCAGGAGCAGCGGGGCAGCGGTCGGGGCTGGATCCGGTCGGCGAGCCGGCGCAGGGCGACGGCGGTCGCCTCCCGGGTCGGGGCGAGCAGCGCCCGGCGGGTGCGCTCGACCTGGACCGGCGCGTCCGGTCGGGCCGAGTTGACGTGGCGGTTCATGGCGTCGAGAGCGGTGACGTATCCGGTCGGGTATTCCATGGTCAACTCCTCGGGACGGGTCCGGTGGAGTCCCGGACGACGAGTGCGGTGGGCAGCAGCACATGACCGGCTGCGGCGTCCCCGGGCGGGTCGAGCAGCAACTCGGCGGCGATGCGGCCCTTCTCCTCGGCCGGCTGCCGGACGGTGGTGAGGCCGGCCGCCGCGGCCTCGGGGACGTCGTCGAAGCCGGTCACCGAGACCGGCGGGTGGGCGCCGCCCGGCCGTTGGGCCAGCGCGTCCAGCACGCCGAGGGCGAGCACGTCGGAGCCGGCCAGGACGGCGGTGGGGGGCGCGGGCCGGTCGAACAGCCCGGCGACGGCGGCGACCGCCGCCTGGCGGCTGTTGCTCCGGGCGTTGACCAGCGTCAGCTCGGCCCAGTCGACGCCGACCTCGGCGAACGCGTCGGCGAAGCCGGTGAGCCGGCCGCGCGTGGTCGGGTGCAGGGCCTCGTGCACGCCGGACAGGGTGAGTGGGCCGGCCGGCGCGTCGGGGAACACGGAGTCGGCGAGCAGGGCCACCCGGCGGTGACCGAGACCGGCCACGTGCGCGGCGACGCTGCGCGCCGCGGCCCGCTCGTCGATGCCGACGAACCGCTCGTCGTCGCCAGCGTCGTCGCGGGCGGCGGTGCTCACGTACGGCAGCCCGCGCGCCCGGATGACGTCCAGCGCCCATTCCTCGTCGGCCACGCAGTAGACGCAGAAGCCGTCGACGGCGGCGTTCTCCACGGCCCGGCGGGCGTCGGTCTGTGCCGGCGGCAGCGGCACGAGCAGCATGCTGGTGCCGTGCCGCTCGGCGGCCCCGCCCACCCCGGCGAGGAAGCGGACCGCGAACGGGTCGGTGAAGGCGTACGACAGCTGCGAGGTGAACAGCACCCCGATCGAGCCGACGAAGCCGCGCCGCAGGGATCGCGCGGTGGGGTTGGGACCGGGGTAGCCGAGGTGGCGGGCGGCGTCCAGGATCCGCTCGCGCAGGGCGGCGGAGAGCTGGTCGGGCCGGCTGTAGGCGTTGGACACCGTGCTGCGGGAGACGCCGACCGCGTCCGCCACGGCTTGCAGTGTTGGCTTCACCGGCACCCCTCTGTATCGATTCAGACTGGATCGATACAGAGACTAGCCCGATCGGTCGGCGACGGTCAATACGACGGGCCGACGAACGTCCGGGCACCGACCGGCGTGGCGCACGCCGGCGGGCGACCGCGACGACGGGACAGGTGCCCGGACTCCCCCAGCGGCGGCGGTCAGGGCAGGCGGGCGACCGCGCCGTACATGCTCACCTCGACCACCGAGGGGCGCGGCTGCGGCTCGCCCTCGGCCCGCCACTCGGCGACCGAGGTGATGCCCGGCTCGACCACGTCGAGGCCGGTGAAGAAGCCGGTGAACTCCGCCCGGGTACGCAGGTTGATCAGGCCGTGCGGGCCGCCACCCTTGGCCGCCGCCCTGGCCTCCTCGGCGACGGCGGGCGGCAGGTACTCGTGGGTGGCGTGCGAGGCGGCCAGGTAACTGCCCGCCGGCAGCGCGTCGAGCAGCCGGCGCACCAGCGCGTACGGGTCGTCGCCGTCGGGCACGAAGTGCAGCACCGCCACCAGCATGAGCGCGACGGGTTGCGACAGGTCGACGGTGCGCAGCAACTCCGGGTGCGTGAGGATCCGTTCCGGATCGCGCAGGTCGGCGTCGATGTACGCGGTGGCGCCCTCCGGAGTGCTGCTCAACAGCGCGCGGGCGTGCGCGAGCACGATCGGGTCGTTGTCCACGTAGACCAACCCGGGCCTCGGGCGTGACGGCCTGGGCGACCTCGTGGGTGTTGTTGGCGGTCGGGATGCCGGTGCCGATGTCGAGGAACTGCCGGATGCCGGCCTCACGGGCCAGGAAGCCCACCGCCCGCTGCAGGAACCGGCGATTCTCCAGCGCGGAGGTGCGGATGGTCGGGAAGGCCGCCGCCATCGCGTCGCCGGAATCACGGTCGGCCTGGAAGTTGTCCTTGCCACCCAGCCAGTAGTTGTACCGGCGGGCCGGGTGGGGCACCGAGGTGTCGATCCGGTCGCTCGGTGAGCCCGCCGGCGTGCCCGAAGTGTCGGTGGTCAAGGCTGCCTCCGCGCTGGCGTCCGTCCACTGTCGCCGGTCGCCGACCATGCTAGTGCCGCGCGCACGCTCGCGTGACCCCGGCCGGGGTCACGCCGGGTAGTGCTCGTCGAGCAACCGGCCGAGGATCTCCGGCGTACGCTCCGGCGGTTCGGCCTCGACGCAGAGCCGTTCCATCGCCACCGCGTAATATTCCAGGTCGTCGCGCTTGTCCAGGTAGATCGCGCTGGTGAGCTGTTCGATGTAGACGATGTCGGGCAACTCCTGGTCGCCGAAGCGCAGGATGGTGAAGGCACCGCCGGCCGCAGCGTGGCCTCCGGCGGCGAAGGGGATGATCTGGAGGCGGATGTGGGGTGACTTGGTCGCCTCGATGAGCGCGGTGAGCTGGCCGCGCATCACCTCAGCCCCACCGATCGGACGGCGCAGGGCCGCCTCGTCCACCACGGCCCAGAGCTGCGGCGGGTTGTCCCGGCGCAGCAGTTGCTGGCGCTGCATCCGCAGGGCGACCCGACGGTCAATCTCGGCGGCGCCGGCCGTGCCGTGCCCGAGCAGCACGACAGCGCGGGCGTACTCCCGGGTCTGCAACAGCCCGGGCACGAACTGCACCTCGTAGCTGCGGATCAGCGCGGCCGCCGCCTCCAGGCCCAGGTACGACTGGAACCAGCTGGGCAGCACGTCGCCGTAGCGGTGCCACCAGCCCGGGCTGTTGGCGTCGCGCGCGAGCTTGAGCAACGCCTCGCGCTCACCGTCGTCGGTGACGCCGTAGAGGGTGAGCAGGTCGGAGACGTCGCGTTCCTTGAAGCCGACCCGGCCCAGCTCCATCCGACTGATCTTGGATTCGGACGACCTGATCTCCCAGCCGGCGCCTTCACGGGTCACCCCACTGGACTCCCGCAGCCGACGCAGTTGGGCACCGAGCAGCATGCGCAGCACGGTGGGCCCGGTCGTCGGGCCGCCCTCGGCGGGAACCATCGTCACCTGCGGACCTCCGGATACCGACCATCGCGGACGGGAACCCGGCCCGGCCGACGTGTAAGCATGCCATGGACCGACAGTGAGGTGAGCTCCTCCCGGCCCGGCGATTCCGTCCGGCCGCCGGAGGACGGTCAGTTGATCAGATGGTCGAAGTCGCCGTCGCGTGCGCCGAGCACGAAGGCGGCGATCTCGTCCACTGTGTAGATCAGCGCCGGCCCGTCCGGATGTCGGGAGTTGCGGACCGCGATGCCGGCTCCCCCGGGCAGTTCGGCGAGTTCGACACAGTTGCCGCTGGGGTTGCTGCGCCGGCTCTTCTGCCAGGTCAGCGGGGGCAGCTGATGGATCGGGACACCATTGGGTGGCTGCTGCATGAGGAAGTCTTTCTGCTCACGAGCCCGCCGGTGCCCGTGGGAGGAGCGGTGACGGCGAGGGGTGCGGTATCGACATTGGACGCTGCTGCACGTGCATCTGCTATTGCATCTGCATCGGACGGCGAGCATGATAACGCACGTGAATGGTGCCCATCCGTTCACTTTGAGTAACCCCTGGCTGGGCAACCACCAGGGGAAACGGGGGTCCGGCACGGTGTGCGCCGCGTCGGCCGGAGACTGGAGGCGGTCGCGGCGATGGGAGGGCTCGTGCCGGATCCGATGAGTGTCGCCTCCGGCATCTGCGCGGCAGGCGCGCTGCTCTCCTCCTGGCAGTTGCGCCGCAGGGCGGTGCGCGCCGAGGCCGAGATCGGGCACCTCCAGGCCGAGTTGACCGCCGAGCGGCACGCCGCCAGCCACGACCCGCTCACCGGGCTGCCCAACCGTCGCGCCTTCTACCGCCTCGCGGCCGCCCTGCTCACCGACGCGGCCGGGCAGCCGCTGATTGCCGTCGTGCTCGACCTGGACGACTTCAAGCAGATCAACGACCGGTACGGTCACGCCGCCGGCGACCAGGTGCTGATCAGCGTGGCCGAGCGGCTCGCCGGGTTCGCCGGCGACAACCTCGTGGCCCGCCTCGGCGGGGACGAGTTCGCCGGGCTGCTCGCCAGCCCCACCATCGACCGGCGCTGGATCGAGCACGCCACCCGACGGCTCAGCGAGACCGTGGCCGCACCGATCCGGCTGTCCGGATGCAGCGTCCGGGTGACCGCCTCCGTCGGGCTCGCACCGGTGACCGGCCCGGCCCAGCTCACCGACGCGCTCAGTCGCGCCGACGCCGCCATGTACCAGGCCAAGAGCCTCGGCGGCACCCGCGCACCCCGGCAGCTCGTCGACAGTGTCCCGCTGGGCGAGCACTGAGCCGGCGCACCCGCACGGTCAACGTCGGTCAAGGTCGCGTAGCGCCACGTCGGCGAGGGTGATTACACGAACTGGCCCCGAACGCCTACGACCGGATGATCGGCCTGGATTTGGCCGACGTCAGCGCCGACGGCGCGATCACCAAGGCACCGCGCGGCGGCGACCGGGCCGGCCGCTCACCGGTCAACCGCGGCCAAGGCGGCATGAAACGCTCGACCGGCGTCGACGGCTACGGCATCCCGCTCGGCGTCACCGGCGCCCCGGCCAACCGGCACGACTCGCCGCTGCTACGCGACACCTTCGAAGCGTGCAGCGCCCAGCTGTGCCATCATTGGCCTGAGTAGGTCACCGCCCACCTCGACCGCGGGTACGACAGCACACGCTGGGCAGACGGTGGGGAGGCCGGCGGAGCAGGCCGAGATCGCCCGGTTGCGCCGTGAGTTGGAGTTGACGCAGGCGAAACTGGCGCGGACCGAGACGGCGTTGACGATCGTGGGAAAAGCACGAGAGCTCTTGGAGGACATCTCCAGGAGCGAGCCGGACGGTCCGGACGTGTTCGGGCTCGGCAAGCGCTGATGGCCGCTTACCGGGAGTTGACCAGCACCGGCACCACGACTCGGCAGGCGGCGGCGATGACCGGGATCGCCCGGTCCAGCGCGGACCGGGGCTGTCGCCGGTTCACCACGCCGACAAGATGCTCATCCCCACACTACTTAACGCGGCCATTCGGTGACTCACCGACTTTGCTTCGACTCTGGGGCTGAGGCAACGCCACCCTGTCCATTCGTTTTGGAGGGAGCCTGGCCGTAGGGGATCTGACCACTAGGTCCCGGCCGGCCGGAAGCGCCAGGACTGTGCGCCGGGACGCTGCTGACCAAAGAGGCCGCTCCCGGCACGAAGGGTACCGCCGACGGGTTGAGCCGCGGGTCGACCACCGGATGCGGCGGTTGGGGCGGGGCGGGGCGTCGCCAGGGTTTCGACGGTATATGGCGGGAGATACCTGCCGGCGGTGGGACTGGGACTGGGGCTGGGAACGGGGACCGGTTATGGTGGAAGCCACCTCTGGTCCTCGACTGCGCCGACGGCATGCGGGGTGCCTCCGGTTCCGTATTTGCTGCTCCGAGAACTGCCTGAGCGACCTCCCGGGAGACGTGACGCTTGCCTACTCGCGACGCGAAGATGCGTGGCAGCGACAGACCATCCTCTGACCGTTCGTCTCGACGTGGGAGTTCGCTGGACATCAGATCCTCCTAGACTGGTGTTTACTGAACAGAAACAGTCAATAACTACAACGCAGCTCGACTCGTCGGGGTTCATAGCCTTCCACGTAAGGGCCGCGCGACTGTGCGTAGTGTTCATTTCGTGCCGCTAGACACCTTTCGCGGTCTGGCTGAGGTCGGTGGAGATAGACCCGTCCCGGTGAGGTATCCGTCGATCAAGCCGGTGCGGTATCACTGGCGTGTGAGGCGGTTTTTCACCGCGGCGGCGAGTTCGGTGGCGGTGCGGACGCAGTGGTTGGCGAAGCTGCGTTTCATCGCTGACCAGGCCTTCTCGGCCCGGTTCAGTTCGGATGCGTAGGCAGGTAGCTGGTAGGCCCGTAGCCAAGGCCGGCGGGCGATCGCGGCGCGCATCGCTGGGCTCTTGTGGGCGTGCAGACGAGCTTGTCAAGTTGTCTGTGTAAGTTGATCTGAATTCATTGATGATTGAGATCTTGATCGGGCGTCGTTTAACCTACGGCAAGGTGGCCGGCGTCGCCGTCGTCGGCAACGAGGACGGCGCACACCACACCATCGGCCAGGTGCAGCAGGCACTCAACGAGGTCGGCTTCACCTGTGCCGCCGCCGGCGCCACCTACTGGGTCGGCGAGGCGCTGCACACGGTGGACTACCGCGACGTCGGGCCGAAGCCCGACACCACCGGCCGTACGACGAAGGCCCTCGCCCTCAACAGCGCGCACCTCGCCCGGCTGCTCGCCGAACAGCCGTACCCGCCGCCGGACGCGCGCGGCGCCGCGGACGGCCCGAGCCGCGCGACGGCCTGACGGGCCGCCAGGGGTACGTCAGCGCCAGCCGTAACCGGCGCGCAGGGCCTGCCCGACCCGCTCGAACCGGGGCCGATCGAGGATGGCGCCCTCGCGCCGGATGCTGTCCTCGCGCATGGTGAGCACGCGGTCCAGACGTACCCAGCTCGGCCGGTTGTCCCGATCCCACTCGCCGGGGCCGAGCGCGAACCAGTGCCGCTGCCCGTCCCGCTCGCTCTGACTGGACAGCATCAGCCCGAACAGCGTGCGGCTGTGCCGGCCGACGACCAGCACCGGCCGGTCCTTGCCCTGCCGGGGATCGTCCTCGTACGGCACCCAGGTCCAGACGATCTCGCCGGGATCGGCCTGACCGTCCCGCTCCGGAGCGTAGGTCAGCTCCCGCCGTTGCAACGCGCTCACCTGGCGTCGGCGGGCCACCTGCGCCGGGCCCGGCCCGGTACGCCGCGGCGACGGGATCACCGCGCCCACCCGGGAGATGCGCGCTGCCACGTTCCTCAACAGACCAGCCACGGCGGGCAGCCTACCGGCCCCCGTCCGCACCCCGGCGCGGGCGGTGGGCTGCGGCAGACTGCTCCCATGACTGAGCTGCCCGACGACCTGCCGATCCTCGAACGGCGTGCGGTACGGGTCGTGGTCCTCGACGACACCGACCGGGTGCTGCTGTTCCACACCCGGGATCCGGACCATCCGCGGCTGGGCACCTGGTGGGAGCTGCCCGGCGGCGGCATGAACGCCGGCGAGACGTACCGCGACACGGCGGTGCGGGAGCTGCGCGAGGAGACCGGCATCGACGTCAGCGCCGACCAGGTCGGCGCGCCGACCTGGCGACGGCGGGCGACCTTCCTGCACCGACAGGTGCGCCACGTCCAGGACGAGGTGGTCGTCGCGGTACGGCTGACCGGCCCCGGCCCGGACGTGGACGAGGCGCACCGGCTCGACTACGAGCGGGAGGACTACTTCGGGTTCCGCTGGTGGCCGCTGCCCGAGGTGGAGGCCAGCCCGGCCCGCTTCTACCCCGGTCAACTCCCCCGGCTGATCGGTGGCTTCCTGGCCGGCGAGGAGATCGACGAACCGTTCGAGCTGTGGTCGTGAGGCGCGGCGGCGGGCAGAGTGGGGGCATGACGACCGAGCTGCACGGGCCGCTCGCCGCGTACGCCGCGCGGCTGCACGCCACGATCGGCGACCGGCACCACATCGCCTCCCCGTTCGGTGCCTGGCTGCTGCTCGCGCTGGCCGGGACGGCCGCGACCGACCAGGCCGACCGCCCGGCGGCCGACGCGCTCGCGGACGCCCTGGGCACCGACCTGGCCGACGCCGCCGACATCGCCCGTGCGCTGCTGGACGCGCCGCACCCGCTTGTCGCGTCCGCCACCGCGCTCTGGCACCGGCCGGGTCAGGGCGACGGAGGGCGGGCCGACTGGCGGGCCGCCCTGCCCGCGCGGACCGAGGTCGGCGCGCTGCCTGACCAGGCCGGGTTGGACGCCTGGGCACGCGAGCACACGCTCGGCCTGATCGAGACGTTCCCGCTGAAGGTCGGGCCGGAGGTGGTGTTGGCCCTCGCCAGCGCCCTGGCCACCCGCATCTCCTGGGCCGCGCCGTTCGAGGTCGCCGAGGCCCGCGCGCTCGGCGCCGGCAGCGCCTGGGCGGGGCAGCTCCGGCGTACGCTGCGCAGCCCGGGCCACGGTCACCGCTGCGCCATCGCGTCGACCCCGGAGGCCGGTGACGTGATCGTGCACGCCGCGTCGGCCCGGGCGGAGGACGGCGCGGGCCTGGTCGTCGTCTCGGTGGCCGCCGCACCGCAGGTGCCGCCGGCCGATGTGCTCGCCGCCGCGTACCGGATCAGTGCCGGCGCGGCCGACGGCGCGCCACCGGCCGGTCGCCGCTCCCTCTTCGACCTGCCGCTCGGTGACGGTCCGCTGTGGACGGTCCGCGAGGAGAGAGTGCGGACCCGGGCCCGCGACGGCCGCGAGGAACGGCACACGGCGGTGCTGCCCTGCTGGTCAGCCCGCAGCGAGCACGACCTGACCGCGCCGGCGCTCGGCTTCCCCGCCGCCTCGGCGACCCTGGCGGCGGCGCTGGCCCTGCCCGTGCAGGACTTCGAGGCACGGCAGGTGGCGATGGCGCGGTTCGGGCGGTACGGCTTCGAGGCGGCGGCGGTCACCGGCATGTTCGGGGTGACGAGCCTGCCGCCGGAGGGTGCCGCCCGGATCGCCGAGTTGCGCTTCGGTCACCCGTACGCGGTGGTGGCCGTCGCCACCGACACCCGGCCCGATCGCAGCACCGGGCCGTGGCACGGCGTGCCGGTCTTCTCCGCCTGGGTCACCGAGCCCGAGGAGTTGCCCGACGCCGACGCCTAAGGCCCGGGACTCGGCGCGCTGAGACGCGGCCCGGCGCGGCACATGATCAACTCAACTTCAGCGAAAGTGCGGTATCCCGGTCGCTGGGACACCGCGCTTTCAGGGAACGCGAGTCGATCATTGACCCCGGAGGTATGACGACAGGACCGCCGCGGAGGAGACGGCCAACTCACGGTCGAACACCTCGTCCGGGGGGACGAACAACATCGCTCGGCCCTCACCGAGGATCACGTCCTCCTGCCGGGCCGTTGTGGTGCCCTCGAACACGTGCACCGTCACCGTGTGCGGGAAGCCGGCCTCATCCGGGCGCGGCCCACTCCACAGCGGGTGCAACACGTCCGCCGTCAGACCGGTTTCCTCCCGCAACTCGCGCCGCGCCGCCTGCTCGGGCGACTCGCCCGGCTCACGGTGGCCGCCCGGCAGACTCCACTGGTTCGGCGAGACCGGGGCGTCCTCGTCCCGGTGCTGCAGGAGCACCGCGCCCGAAGAGTCGACGAGCAGCACGAGCGCGACCTCGTAGGTGGCCACCGCCGGGGACGCTGCTTACGAACGGGCGGTGACGTGGGCGACGAACGCTCGCCAGGCCGTCGGGGCGAAGACCAGGGTGCCGGCGTCGCGGTTCTTCGTGTCGCGGACCAGGACGACGCCGGGGAGATTGTCCGCAACCTCGACGCAGTCACCGCCGTTGCTACCGCTCCTGGTGCTCTTTCGCCACCGTGCGCCGGTCACGTCCATGATGCTGCCGCTTCTCTCAGGAGGTCCAGGGACCGCCCGCGGGGAAGGGCCTCGCCCCGGATGCGTTCCCACCGTCGCTCGAGGGTAGCAAGCTCCGACGTCTGATCGACGATTTGCGCCTGCGCCTGACTGTCCACATGTGCCACCCGCGTGCCGTCTGGCAACTCCGCGAGTGTGAACGGCCCGTTGAGCCCGGGGTAGGCGATCGCCTCGCTGGGCACGACGTGAAGCTGAACGCTCGGCAGGTCGGCGCAGGCCATAAGGTGAGCGAGCTGCGCAGCCATGAGCGGCCGCCCTCCGGCGAATCCTCGATGAAGGATTCCCTCATCGAGCACCGCGACGAACAATGGCCCACGTTCACGGGTGAGGATCGTCTGCCGATCGATGCGTGCCGACACCAGCTCTTCGATCTCAGCCGTTGTCAGCGCCTCCCACGCGAGTGTGGCGCGGGCGTACGCCTCGGTCTGGAGCAGGCCGGGGACCCAGGCGAGCTGGAAGGCGCGTAGAGCGACCGCCTCGCGTTCGATGTCGACCCACGGCCGGAACCAGACCGGCTCCCGACGGTTGAAGACGTCCGGCCACAGGTCCGCCACATCCTTACTCAGGATCTTTGCCACCTCGGCACGGTGACGGGTCTGCGGTACGCGTCCCGGGTTCGCCCAGCGGGCCACCGTCTTCGGGTGAATCCCCATGCGACCGGCCAGACTCTCGGCCGTCTCGGAAGCCTCGGCGAGCGCCGCGACGAATGCATGGTTCATGCCTGCGTCCCTTCGGGAGCCAATGGAGCGTTCCGAGGAAATCATCTAACGCTGTGTGATTGTCAGGCAACCCTCGGCAGGGTTCTTCGTAGACGGCGTGGGCGGTGGAGGCGACGAAGCCCGCCGCGCGCGTTCGTAGCGGGGGCCCGGCCGACCCGACAGCGAGCACCGAGGCCGGGCCCCCTTCCCAGAACGGACGTGAGGGGAAGCCATGCCCGACACACCAAGGACGCCCGACGCGACGCCGGCGAGGCCGGGTGTCGAGGCCGAGCCACGAACGATCCGGTCCGGCGACCTGCTGCGCCTGACCCGCGACGCGAGCCCGCAGTTCGTCCGCCCGATCACGGTGCGGGTGATCCGCGTCCTGAACGATCGGCACACGTACCACGGTTGGCTCTGGATCGAGTGCTACGAGGTGGGCCGTAACGGGAACGCGGTGGCCCGACGGGAGCTGTACCTGATGCCCGCGGGCGTGTGCCGATTGGCGGCTCCGCCCGTACCGCAGCGTCGCGGACGGCCAACCGGAACCCGGCGGGCGGCGGTGTGACCCGGCGACGGGACCACCTCCCCTCCCGGCCCACCTGGCGATGCCGGGCGTGCGGGATCGCCTGGCCGTGCTCGCCCGCGAAGCTGCGCCTGCTCGCCGAGTACCGCAACGATCGGCCCGCGCTGCTGGTCCACCTCGCGACGCTGCGCGCGCAGGCCGCCGTCCATCTCGACGAGTCGAATTCGACGGCTGAGCTGGTCTCGCGCCTCACCGACCAGGCCACCGCCCGCTGAGCAGGCGGACGCCCCACTCGTCCGGATCCCAGGCGCGGGGTGCCGGCACGGCCGCACCGGCACCCGCCCCGTCACACCCCGACCGGCACCCGTTCCTCCTCGCGCTGGGAGGCGCGGGCTGCCATCCGGCGTTCCCGCTCCTGCGCCCCGATCAGGTCGTCGGGCAGCGAGTCCGGCACCTCCAGGTCGAAGCGTCGCAGCAGCCGGATCGCGAAGCCGCCCAGGGTGATCACGACCAGGGCCGCGCCGAAGCAGACGTACGCGAAGCCGATGCCCCGGCCCGCGCCGGTGCCGATCACCGCGCCCACCGACCCGGCGAGCGCCCCGTCCGGGGCGAGCAGCGGCTCGAACAGGCTGGTGGCCGCCGGCGCGAGCAGCGCGAACCCGATCGGCAGGGTCGACCAGGAGATGGTCTGGTTGAGGCTGAACACCCGGCCGTGGAAGCGTTGCGGCACCTTGACCTGCACGATGGTGGCGTAGATGGACTGCGCGGTGGTCATCGACATGGCCAGCCAGAACGCCCCAACGCTGATCATCACGACCGACGCGTCCAGGCCGACCAGGACGCAGCCGAGGGCGGTGCCGAGGTTGCCGATCAGCACACCGATCATCCGGCGGTGGCGGGGGCCACCCCACAGCGACATGAGGACGCCACCGGCCACCGCTCCGAGTGCCTCGGCGAGAGCCACCTGGGCGACCTGCGTGGCGCTGCCGAAGGACAGCACCAGCGGCGTGGTGAGCACCAGGGCGGGTGCCAGGAAGATGTTGCCCAGCGCGAAGTAGCCGAGCATCAGCCGGAAGCCGCGATGCCGCCACGAGTAGCGCAGGCCGTTGGCGATGGCCACGAGCAGCCGCTCCCGGGGCCGCCAGCCGAGCAGGTCGGGGAAGCGGACCACGGCCAGAGTGGCGATCGCGACCAGGTAGCTGGCCACGTCCAGCAGCAGGATGCCCTTGAGGTCGATGGCGGCCAGCAGACCCGCCGCGAACACCGGCATCAGGAGCATGGCAAAGCCGTTGGAGAGCTGGGTGATGCCCGTCGCGTGCCCCAGGTAGCGCTTGGGCACGAGCTGCGGCACCGCCGACTGGAACGCGATGCGCTGGAACGACCCGGCCACCTGACTCAGCGCCACCAGCACGTAGATGTGCCAGAGCGCCAGGCTGCCGGTCCAGAGCAGCGCGGCGAGCACCAGCTGGACCGATCCGGCGCTGCAACTGGCGATCATCATGATCTTCCGCCGGCTGACCCGGTCGGTGACCGCCCCGGCGACCGGCAGCATCAGCACCCCGCAGACCAGCGCGAGCGCCCACAGCAGACCCAGGTCGGCCACCGACCCGGTGCGGGTGAACAGCCAGATCGGCAGGGCGAACGCGGTCAGCGCCGAACCGGTGGTGGAGACGAGCTGCCCGACGGTCACCGCCACGAACCGGGCCATGCTCGGCCGGACCAGCGGCTGCTCCGGCTCGGCGATCGCGTCGACCCCCCGGGTGTCGACGACCGCCCAGCCGGCGTCCTCACCGCGCGCCTGCGGGGTCAGCGCGGAGACGTCGTCGAGCGCCGGATGGACCCGGGTGACGATCTCGGCCAGCTCCTGTGCCCGGTACTTGAGGAAGAAGTGTCCCGCCTGGTCGAGCACCACCAGCGCCAGGCGGTCGCTCAGGAACTGCCACTCGGCGTACCGCTCGGTGTGGTAGTCGGTGACCGGGTCCTCCGAGCCGACCACCGAGATGATCGGGGCGCGCAGCTTCGTCGCGCGCCGGTCGAGCAGGTCGGTGAAGTACTCCTCGGACGCACGGGAGTCGGCCCGCATGTTGCTGATGATCCGGTCGGCCTGCTCGGCGTCCAGCTCGTCGGTGTCGACGCCCATCGACTTGAGCCAGCTCGCGTAGTGCCGGTTGCTGCGCAGCTTCTCCAGCCGGGTCCGCACCGCCGCGAACATACCCTTCGGGCGGGCGAACGGGAACATCGCGCCGATGTAGAGGGCCGTCAGGTCCCGGCCGGCGGCCTCCACCTTGCGGGCCACCTCGGCGACGATCGCGCTGCCCACCCCGCAGTGCCCGTACAGGGCGAGGGGGCCCTCGACGCGTTCCAGGATCTCCCCGGCGACCCGGGTGGTCAGCTCGTCGAACGGCAGCGCGGCCTCGGTGAGCCCCACGTCGTGCCCGGGAATGGCCAGGGACCACAGCGCGTGCCCGGCCGGCAGCGCGTCCGCGAGCGGCTGGTAGACGATGGCGCTGCCGCCGCCGTACGGCACGCAGACGTACGTGATGACCCGCCGATCCGCCGGGACGGGTTTCGTCAGCTCGTAGAGCAGCCGACGTGGCCCGTCGCCACCGCCGTCGCCGGACATGAAAGCGGCCAGGTCACGGATGGTGCGCTGCTGGAACAGGTCCATCACGCCGACCGGCCGGCCGCCGTGCTCGGCCTTGCGGATGCGGGCCACCACCTGCGTGGCGAGCATCGAGTGACCGCCCAGGTCGAAGAAGTCGTCGTCGATGCCGAGAGCGTCCACGCCGAGGATGTCGGACCAGATCTCGGCGAGCAGCCGCTCGGTGTCGTCGCGGGGCGCCACGAGCGCCACCGACGCGGCGCGGGTGACCACCGGCGCGGGCAACGCCGTACGGTCCAACTTGCCGTTCGGGGTCAACGGGAACGCGTCCAGGGTGACGAACGCGGCCGGCACCATGTACTCGGGCAACGTCTCCTTCAGCGCCGCCTTCACCGTGTCGTGTGCGGCCGCGCCGACCACGTACCCGGTGAGGCGCTTGTCGCCGGGCGTGTCCTCACGGACCAGCACGACCGCCTCGGTCACCCCCGGCTGGGCGCGCAGCGCGCTCTCGATCTCGCCCAGCTCGATGCGCAGGCCCCGCAGCTTGACCTGGTGGTCGATCCGACCGAGGAACTCCAGCACACCACCGGGCTGGCCGCCGGGCGCGACCCGCCAGCGGGCCAGGTCGCCGGTGCGGTACAGCCGCGCGCCCGGCTCGAGGGCGAACGGGTCCGGCACGAACCGCTCGGCGGTCAGCGCCGCCCGGCGGTGGTAGCCACGCGCCAGCCCGACCCCGCCGATGTGCAGCTCACCGGCAACGCCGACCGGGCACGGGTTGCCCCGGGCGTCCAGCACGTGCAGGCGCAGGTTGCTGATCGGCGCGCCGATCGGCACGCTGGTGAGCCCGGCCAGCAGCGCCGGATCGCACGCCCAGGCGGTGACGTCGATCGCCGCCTCCGTCGGGCCGTACAGGTTGTGCAGGCCGCAGGCGGGCAGCCGCGCGGTGAAGTCGCGGGCCGCCGCGAGCGGCAGCTCCTCACCGCTGCAGATCACCCGGCGCAGCGCGGTGGCCGCCTCGACGCCGTCCTCGGCGAGGAAGACCGTCAACATCGACGGTACGAAGTGGGCGGTGGTGACCCCCTCGGTGACCAGCAGATCACGCAGGTAGCCGGCGTCCTTGTGACCGCCCGGCTCGGCCAGCACCAGCCGGGCACCCTTGCGCAGCGGCCAGAAGAACTCCCACACCGACACGTCGAAGCTGGCCGGGGTCTTCTGCAGGACGGCGTCGTCGGCGTCGAGGCGGTACGTGCGCTGCATCCAGTCGAGGCGGTTGACGATGCCCCGGTGGGTGTTCGGCACGCCCTTGGGACGGCCGGTCGAACCGGAGGTGTAGATGACGTACGCCAGGTTCGCCGGGCCGGCCGTCGGCGTCGGGTCACTGACCGGCTGGTCGACCCAGACCGACTCCTCGTCCAGAACGAGCACGCTCGCGTCGGTCGTCGGCAGCACGTCGCGCAGGTCTCCCTGCACCAGCACCACCGGCGCGGCGGCGTCGGTGACCATGAACGCCAGCCGGTCGGCCGGATACTCCGGGTCCAGCGGCAGGTAGGCGCCGCCGGCCTTGAGCACCCCCAGCAGGCCCGCGACCAACTCCACCGACCGTTGCGCGCAGACCCCGACCAGCGTCTCCGGGCCGACCCCGGCGGCGCGCAGCCGGTGCGCCACCCGATTCGCCGCCGCGTTCAGCTCGGCGTACGTCACCGAGCGGCCGGCGAACCGCAGCGCCACCGCGTCCGGTGTCCGGGCGGCCCGCTCCTCGATCGGAGCGTGCAGCGTCTGCTGCCGCGGGAAGTCGTGGTCGGTGTCGTTCCACCCGGCCAGCAGCTCCCGCTCGGCGGGTGCGAGCAGGTCCAGCGCGGACACCGGCAGGTCCGGGGTGGCGGCCACCGCGCGCAGCAGGGTGGTCAGCCGGTGCGCCATCCGCTCGACGGTGGCCCGGGTGAACAGGTCGGTGTTGAAGACCAGCTTTCCCCAGAGCCCGGCACCGGTCTCGACGGCGTGCAGCTCAAAGTCGAAACGGGTGGCCCGCAACTCCATCGGATGCCACTCGAAGGCGACGTCGGCGTCGTCGGCCACCCCTTCGAACCGGCCCATCTCGTAGTTCTGCAACACGAACATCGCCTGGAAGACCGGCGAACGGCTGACGTCGCGCGGCAACCCCAGCTCGTGCACCACCCGGGCGAACGGCACCTCGGCGTGCTCGAACCCGTCCAGCACGGCCCGCCGGGTCCGGTGCAGCAGCTCGGTGAACGTCGGGTCGCCCGCCAACTCGGCGCGCAGCGGCAGCATGTTGACGAACATGCCGACCACGTCCTCCAGTTCCGGTGCCGACCGACCGGCCACCGACGCGCCGACCGCGAAGTCGTCCTGCCCGGCGTGCCGGGCCAGGAACACCTGGTACGCGGCGAGCAGCGTCATGAACAGCGTGCCGCCGTACGCGCGGGTCAGCGCGGCCAGACCCTCGGTGGTGGCCCGGTCCACGGTGAACTCGACGAAGTCCCCCCGGTAGGTCTGGGTCGCCGGCCGCGGCAGGTCCAGCGGAAGCTCCAGCGGGGTGATCCCGGTGAGCCGGTCCTTCCACCAGTCCAGGTGCCGGCGGGCGGCCGGCCCGGCCAGCTGCCGCGCCTCCCAGACGGCGAAGTCCCCGTACTGCACCGGCAGGGCGGGCAGCTCCCCGTCGCGGTAGCGGGCGATCAGGTCCCGCAGCAGCACGTCGACCGACCAGCCGTCGCCGACGATGTGGTGCTGGCCGAGAAACAGCACATGTTCGGTCGGCGCCAGCCGGATCAGCAGGGCCCGCAGCAGCGGCCCGTTGGCCAGGTCGAAGGGCTCGGCGGCGGCCCGGTCGACCAGGGCTTGCGCGGCGGCGTCGTCGGCCGCGTCGACCACGGTCAGCGGCACCTCGACCACGTCGTCGAGCACCACCGTCGGTCGACCGTCGACGTCGGCCGGGAACCGGGTGCGCAGCGACTCGTGCCGCCGGGTCAGATCGGCCAGCGCGCGGCGCAGCGCCGCGACGTCCAACGGTCCGCGGACCCGCAGCGGCACCGCGATGTGGTACGCCGCCTCCCCTGGCGCGAGCTGGTCCATGAACCAAACCCGCTCCTGGGCGTACGACAGCGGCACCTCGGCGTCCGGCGCACGGCCAGTGATCCGGGCGCCGGACGCGCCGGACGCCCGGCGGCGCAGCCGTTGGGCGATCAGCGCCTGCCGGGCGGCGTCGCGGGCGGTTTCCTGCACGTCGGTCATGAGCCGGTGTCCTTCTGCGCCGCGAGCAGAGCGGCGACCTCGGTTTCGGAGAGCTCGTCCAGTTCGGCGGCGATACGCTGCTCGATCTGGGCCGCCAGGTCGGCGACCACCGGGCTGCTGAACAGCGCCCGCATCGGCAGGTCCACATCCACTTCGGCGCGGATGCGCGCCATCGCCCGCATGCCGCGCAGCGAGTTGCCGCCGAGGGCGAAGAAGTCGTCGAGGGCGCCGACCTTCTCCAACTGCAGAATCTCGGCGTAGACCTCGGCGACCAGCGCCTCGGCGTCGGTACGCGGAGCGAGGAAGCCGCCGGAGGTGACGACCGTCGGGGCCGGCAGCGCGGCGGTGTCCAGCTTGCCGTTCGGCGTCAACGGCAGCGCGTCCAACCGGACGAAGGCGCTCGGCACCAGGTGCGCGGGCAGGTCCAGGGCCAGGTCGGCGGCGACCGTCGTCTCGTCGACGTCGCCGACCAGGCAGGCGACCAGCGTCGGCTCACCCGCGTCGGCACGGACCACCACCGCTGCCGCGTCCACGTCCGCACGGGAGCGCAGCACCGACTCGATCTCGCCCAGCTCGATCCGCATCCCCCGGACCTTGACCTGGCTGTCGCGGCGGCCCAGGTATTCCAGCGTCCCGTCGGCCCGCCACCGGGCCAGGTCACCGGTGCGGTACATCCGCTCCCCCGGCGGCCCGTACGGGCAGGGCAGGAACCGCTCGGCGGTGAGCGCCGGCCTGCGCAGGTAGCCCCGGGCCAGTTGCGCCCCGGCGACGTACAGCTCGCCGACCACGCCCGGCGGCACCGGGTTCAACGCGGCGTCGAGCAGGTGTGCCCGGGTGGTCCAGGTGGGTTGGCCGATCGGCACCGGGCCGGCGGGCACCGGCTGGCCGGGGGCGATCCGGGCGGCGACGCAACCCACGGTCGCCTCGGTCGGGCCGTACTCGTTGACCACGGCGACGTCCGGGTGCGCCGACCGCCAGGCTGCCAGCTGCTCGCCGGTCAACGCCTCCCCGCCGACCACCAGGTCGGTGGTGGGCGACAGCGCGTCGTCGAGCAACGGCAGGTGGCTGGGGGTGACCTTGAGGAAGGTCGGCGGGCCACCGGCCCGGGCGGCCGGAGTGTCGATGCCGGCCAGCCGGACCGTGCCGCCCGCGGTGAGCGTGCCGAGCAGTCCCGTCACGGTCAGGTCGAACGTGACCGGGGAGTGCAGCAGGGCGGTGCCGGCCAGGCCGGGGTAGGTGTCCCGAGCCCAGGCCAGGTACGCGGTGACCGCCCGGTGCTCCACCAGCACACCCTTGGGCCGGCCGGTGGAGCCGGAGGTGTAGAGCACGTACGCGGGGTGCTCCGGGCGCAGCGGCACCCGCCGGTCGTCGTCGGTGAGGTCGGTGTCGGTGAGGTCGGTGTCGTTCCGGTCGGCGGCGGTCGCGGCGTCGAGCACCAGCGCGTCGGCCGGGGCGTCGAGCACCAGCGCGTCGGCCGGGGCGAGGGCGGCCGTCCCCGCGGTGGCCAGCACCAGCGTCGGTTGCGCGTCGGCGAGCAGGTAGCCGATCCGGTTCGCCGGGTGGTCGGTGTCCACCGGCAGGTACGCCGCGCCGGCCTTGAGCACCGCGAGGATCGCCACCAGCAGCTCCGCCGAGCGGGGCAGCAGGAGCGCGACGACGGTCTCCGGGCCGGCACCCCGCTCGATCAGCAGCCGGGCCAGCCGGTTTGCCCGCGCGGACAGCTCGGCGTAGCTCAGCTCCACCCCGTCGCAGAGCACCGCGACCGCCGCCGGGGTCACGGCGCACTGCCGCTGCACCTCGGCGACCACGGTGCTCGGGGTCACGTCGCCACCACTGCCGGTCCAGGTGAGCAGCAGGTCCCGCTCGGCGTCGTCGAGCAGGGGCAGCGCCGACAGTCTGGTGGCCGGGTCGGCGACCACGGCGGTGAGCAACCGCAGGTAGCGGGCCACGATCGTCTCGGCGGTGGCCCGGTCGAACAGGTCGGTGCGGTAGACCAGCCGGCAGGTGCCCCGGGTGATGTCGAAGGCCAGGTCGTCCTTGGTGGTGCCCAGGGCCACCACGTCCAGGCCGGAGTCCGGAATGAAGTTCAGCGCGGTCTGGAACACCGGCTGCACCGACGGGTCGCGCTGCCCGGCGACGGCCTCGACGACCCGCTGGAACGGGGTCTGCCCGTGCTCCATCGCCTCCACCAGACCGCCCCGGATCCGGCCGAGCAGGTCGGTGACGCTCGGGTCGCCGGTCAGGTCGCAGCACAGCGCGACCGGGTTGACGAACATCCCGATCAGCGGGGTCAGCTCGGCGGTGTCCCGGGCGGCGGTGGAGACGCCCACCACCACGCGCGTGTCGCCGGAGATCCGAGACAGCAGGGCCGCGAAGGTGGCCAGCAGCACCATGTACGAGGTGGCGGAGGTGCTGGCGGCAAGTCGACCGACCTGGTCCAGCAGCCCGTCGGGCAGGTCGAAGCGGACCTCGTCGCCGGCGAAGCCGAGCTGGGTGGGGCGCGGTCGGTCCAGTGGCAGAGTGGTCACGGCCGGCGCGCCGGCCAGGTGGCCGCGCCAGAAGGCGAGCTGCCGGTCCAGTTCGTCACCGCTGAGCTGGTCGCGCTGCCAGACGGAGAAATCGGCGTACTGGATGGGCAGCACGGGCACGTCGGCGGGCGCGCCGGTCAGCGCGGCGCGGGCGAACGCGGACAGCTCGGTGTCGAGGAGCACCGCGGAATGGCTGTCGAAGACCGCGTGGTGCACCACGAACTGCAACCCGACCCGGTCGGCGGCGAAGTGCACCAGCCGGGCCCGCCACAGCGGCGGGGCGTCCAGCGGGATCGGAGTCCGGGCCAGCTCGGCGAATGTCTCGTCGTAGCGGGCGTCCTGCTCGTCGGCGGGCAGGGCGCTCAGGTCCAACTCCGCCAGCTTCAGCGGCTCGACGGCCCGGACGACCTGCGTCAACGTGCCGTCGACCATCCGCAGGTGGGTCCGCAGCGCCTCGTGCCGGGCGACCACCAGCGCGAACATCTCGGCGGCCTGGGGTGCGGTAACACCGACCGGGAAGCGGCACGGCGCGGAGATGTTGTAGACCGGTGAGCCGGGGTCGAGCTGGTTGGCCGTCCACACCCGCTCCTGGGCGTACGAGGCCGGGAAGGTCCACTCCCGGGTCATGACGCCGTCTCCCGCACCGAACGGGGACGCATGTCGGTCCAGACGGAGTCGATGTGCGCGAGGCACTCCTCGCGGGTGCCGGCGAACCCCTCGTCGTACCACCCCGCGGGGAGGTCCCGCTCGGCCGCCCAGATGGAGTACTGCTCCTCGTCGTTGCGGACGACCAGGAATCGGGATTCGGACATCACTGTGCTCCATCGGTGTCGGGGGTGTGCGGCTCGGCCATCGCGACGGCGATCTTGCGGGGGCCGGTGAACGGCTCCCGGCCGTGCGCGGCGGTCATGTTGTCCACCACCAGCACGTCGTCGCGCTGGTAGTCGAAACGGACGCTGGCGGCGCGGTAGGCGGCGCGCAGGTGGTCCATGACGTCGGCGGGGATCTCGCCGCCGTCGCCGTAGTAGGTGTTCGACGGCAGCCCGTCGGCGCCGAACATGGCCAGCAGCCCCTCCTGGAGGTCCTTGGCCAGGCTGCTCACATGGAAGAAGGTGGCGTGGTTGAACCAGCGGGGGACGTCCGAGCCGGGCCGGTGGTGCACGGCGTCGCGCACCGCCCGGGTCCGCAGCCCGTCGCGGCCCACCCACTGCAGCGTGATCCGGTTCGCCGCCGCGTACGCCTCGACCTCGGAGCGGTCCTCGGTGCCGAAGACGTGCTGCCAGGTGGTGCCGAAGTCCTCGTGGAAGTTGCGCATCAGCATCCAGCGACGGCGGATGAACTCCTCGCGGACCGCCGGGTCGATCTCCTGGTAGACCCGGCGGATGTCGGCCAGCGGGGTGGCGCCCAACGTCTGCGGCGCGGTGATGCAGTAGAAGAACAGCGTCAGCGGCCACCGCGCCTGGTACGAGTTCTCGTTGTGCAGGAAGATCTCCTCGTCCGGCGGGTAGTCGGTCGAGGTGTACACGCGGCCCTTGATGGCGTGCCGTGGTGAGGACCGCTCGGTGTAGGTCAGTGGCTCACCGGACAACGCCCGGACCACCCGGTCGAAGCCGTCCACCCCGCCCACGTCGAAGCCCCGGAACAGCAACCCGCCCTGCTCGGCCAGGGTGGCCCGCAGCTCGGCGCGGCGGTCGGTGATCAGGTCGGTCAACGCCCGACCGTCGGATTCGACGACCACGGGCAGCGTGGCGATCGTGTCGCTCATGGCTTTTCGGTCCTGCTTTCTCGTCAGGCGCGGGGCAGTCGCGGGATGGTGGGGATCGGTGCCGGGGCGGCCGGCTCGTCGACGGCGGCGGCGCGCAGCTCCTCGATGCGGGCGGCGAGCCCGGCCACGGTGGGGGTGTCGAACAGGCTGCGCATCGGCAGCCGCACGCCGGTCGCCTTGCGCATCGCGGCGATCAGCTGCACCGCGACCAGGGAGTTGCCGCCCAGGGCGAAAAAATCGTCGTCGACGCCGACCTCGGTCACGCCGAGCCCGTCCTGCCACACCCGGGCGATGACGGACTCCAACTCGGTGCCGGGCGCCGCGCCGCCGCCGGAGGCGGCGGGGGTGGCGTCGTCGGCGGTGAGGGTGTCGGTGGTGAGGGTGTCGGTGGTGACCCGGCCGGCCCGGCGGCGGATGTCGTCGACGGTCCTGGTGGCGATGACCACCTGGGCCCCGAGGCCGGCGGTGAGGCTGCGCCGGAACGCCTCCGCCCCGTCCACCGGCCGGATGTCCTCGGTCGAGGTCGGCGTGGGCGCGTCCACCTCGGACGGTTGGACGAGACCGCCGGTGACCGCGTCCCGGTCGACGCGGCGCAGCACGAAGTCGCTGACGGCGACCAGCTCCACCCCGTCGGGGTCACGCAGCGACAGGTCGGCGACGACCACCTCGTCGCTGTCACCCGCCCGGTGCCGCAGCTCGCTGGTGAACCGGGTCGGCAACGGTCCGCGCACCACGATCCGGCCGTACGACAGCGGCAGGTAGGTGCCACTGCCCTGGCCCCGGCCGAACGCGGTCGCCACGTCCAGCAACGCGGGGTGCAGGCCCCAGGCGGGCAGCTCGGCGACGGCCGGGGCGGGCGCCTCGATCACCGCCAGCTCGGTGTCCTCGGCGAGGTGGTGTTCGCGCAGGGCGGCCCAGCGCGGCCCGAAGGTGAGCATGCTGCCGCGGCCCCGACCGAACGAGGCGTCGTCGTCCACCCGGCGGCCCACCGCGGACGCCGCCCGTGCCGGTGGCGCCGGCTCGTCGGTCCAGCCGGCCACACCGCGGACGTGGGTGCGCAGTCGACCACCCGCCAGGCTGCGCACGACGAACTCGGTGCCCCCGTCATCGGCCGGCATCAACTCCACCCGGTACTGGGCGACCGTGCCGTCGGGCACCGCGAACGGCTCCAGGAAGACCACGTCCCGCAACTCCACCGCCGCGTCGGGGCCGGGTGCGGGCAGCGCGTCGACCACCGCGGCCCGCACCGCCTCCAGGTGCGCGGTGCCCGGGACCACCGGCACGCCGCCGATGCGGTGCTCGTCGAGCATCCAGTGGCTGCTGGCCGAGACCAGGCCGTGCAGCACCGTCTCCGCCGGCCCGGTGACCTTCGTGGCGAGGACCGGGTGGTCGACCGCGCTGGTCACCGTGTCGCGACCGGCCGCCCGGAACCCGGCCGGCGCGGCGGTCTCCACGGCCATGCCCACCTCGGCCCAGCCACCCCAGTTCTGCGACAGCACCGGCGACCGCCAGCCCGCGCCGGAGCGGGCGTGCGCGTCCAGGAACGCGTTGGCGGCGCAGTAGTCGACCTGCCCGAAGCCGCCGACGACAGCGGTGATCGACGAACAGAGCACCACGAAGTCCAGCGGCAGGTCGCCGAAGACCTGGGCGAGGGCGAGCGTGCCGGCGAGCTTCGGGGCGAGCACCCGCTCGGCGTCGGCCCGTTCCTTGACCTCGGCCATCCCACCACCGGGCAGGCCGGCGGCGTGCACGATGCCGTCCAGACCGCCGTACGCGGACAGCGCCGCGTCGCGGACCCGACGCAGCTCCGCCGGGTCGGTGACGTCGGCGGCGAGCACCAGCACCTCGGCGCCGGCGGACTCCATCCGGCGGATCGCCGCGATGGCCCGCCCCGCCCGGTCGTCGCCGTGCACGGCGAGGTGGTCGTCCCACCGTTCGCGCTCGGGCAGCCCGGAGCGGGCCAGCAGCACCAGCTTCGCCCGCGCCCGGATGGCGAAGTCCTCGGCCAGGGTGATGCCGACGCCGCCGAGACCACCGGTGATCAGGTACCGGCCGCCGTCGCGCAGCGCGCCCGGATCCCCCTCCGCGTCGATCGTCACCTGCTCCACGTCGGCCCGCCAGCGCCGCCCACCCCGCAGGGCCACCTCGGGCTCCCGGGGGCGGCGCAGCTCGGCGACCACCGCCGCGACACCGTCGTCGGACGGATCCGCGTCGACGAGCCGGACGCTCAGGCCGGGCAGCTCGGCGGGGAGCACCCGGGCCAGCCCGGCCAGGGTGGCGTGCTCCGGTCGGCGCAGGTCGTCACCGCGTACGTCGCCGGTGCCGGTGGTGACCAGCTCCAGGGCGACGCCGTCCTCGGCACCGGTCAGGCCGGCGCCGGCGAGCGCCTGCACGAGGTGCAGAGCGCTGAAGAAGCCCCACTCCTGGGCCGCCCAGGTCGCCGCGATGTCGATGCCGGCGGGTACGCCGTCGAGGGTGAACGCGTGCACCACCCGGGCCGGCGGCACGCCACCGTCGGCGGTGAGCGCGGCCACCAGGTCGTCGTAGTCGGCGCGTACCCCCGGGCGGAGCCGGTAGTCGCCGTCGGCGGCGAACGCGTCGCCGGGGCGCACCACGACCGGGTCGGCGCCGGCGGCCCGCAGGCCGGCGACCAGCGCGTCGCCGCGCGGACCGGCGGTCAACACCAGGCAGCGGCCCAGCGGCACGGTCGGCGGCAGCGGCGCGGCCTGCCGCCACACCGGCACGGCGAACCACTGCGGCAACGGTCGCGGCCCCACCTCGACCGGGGCGGTCACGACCGGCTGCTCCGGATCCGGGTCGATCCAGAAGCGGCGGCGCTCGAAGGGGTATGTGGGCAGCGGCACCCGCCGGGCCGCCGGGTCGTCGTCGAAGCGCACGGGCACGGCGGCGGACCAGAGCGCGCCAGCGGCGCCGAGCAGGGTGGCCAGGTCGCCGGTGCCGTCGCCCGGCCCGGGCAGGCTGCTCAGCGGGGCGAGCTGGCGCTGCTCCGGGGCGGCCCTGGCCACCTGCATCCGGGCCAGGCTGGCCAACTGCCGGCCGGGGCCGCACTCAAGCAGCTGCCAGGTGCCCGCCGTCAGCAGGGTGGCGACGCAGTCGCCGAACCGGACCGGCTGCCGCAGGTGCGCAGCCCAGTACGCCGGGTCGGTGGCCTGCTCGGCGGTGATCCAGGCGCCGGTGACGTTGGACAGGAACGGCAGCGTCGGCGGGCGCAGCGTGACCGTGCCCATCAGCGCCGTGAAATCGGCCAGGATCGGGTCCATCATCGGCGAGTGGAAGGCGTGCGAGGTGCGCAGCATCTTGCTCTTGCCATCCAGCGTGGCGGCGAACGCCTCGACCGCGGCGGTCGGGCCGGCCACCACGCAGGTGCCCGGGCCGTTGACGGTGGCGACCGCCAGCTCCGCGGGCAGGTGCGCGGCGACCACCGACTCGTCCAGCGCCACCGCCAGCATCGACCCGGTCGGCACCGACTGCATGAGCCGGCCCCGACCGGCGACCACCCGCAGCGCGTCGGGCAGGCTCAGCACGCCGGCGATGGTGGCGGCGACGTACTCGCCGATGGAGTGGCCGATCATCGCGGCCGGCCGCACCCCGGCGGCCTGCCAGAGGACGGCCAGGGCGTACTCGACGGTGAACAGGGCCGGCTGGGTGTAGCGGGTCTCGACGAGGCGCTCCCCCGCCGCCGGGTCGCGGCCGAGGATCAGGTCACGCAGGTCCAGGCCGAGTTCGGGGCGGAGCAGCTCGGCGCACTCGTCGACGGCGGCCGCGAAGCTGGGCTGCTCGGCGTAGAGCTGCGCACCCATGCCGGCATACTGGGCGCCCTGACCGCTGAACAGGAAGCCCACCTTCGGGGCGGGACTGACGGTCACCGGCTCCGGCCCGCGCTTGCGGGCACGCAGGGCGGCGGCAGCCGAAACCAGGTCGGTGGCGACCACCGCGCGGCGGTGCGCGTACTGCCGGCGGCCGACGCGCAGGGTGTGCGCGATGTCGGCGAGGTACTCCGGCCCGGCGTCGGCCGCGCTGTCCAGGTGATCGGCGAGGCGCCGCACCGCCGCGTCCAGGGCGGTGGGGGTGGCCGCGGAGACCTGGAGCAGGTGCGCCGGGCGCACCCGCCGGTCGTCCCGGTACGCCGCCGGCGCCTCCTCCAGCACCACGTGCGCGTTGGTGCCGCCGATGCCGAACGAGCTGACCCCCGCCCGGCGCGGCCCGCCGTCGGCGTCCCACTTGGTCAGCGTGTTCGCCACGAAGAACGGGGTGTCGGCGAACTCGACCGCCGGGTTCGGCGTCTCGAAGTTGATCGTCGGTGGGATCAGACCGTGCTCCATGGCCAGCACCGTCTTGATCACGCTGACGATGCCCGACGGCTGGCTGAGGTGCCCGATGTTCGACTTCACCGAGCCAATGCCGCACCAGCCCCGCTCGTCGGTGTCCTTCGAGTAGACCGCGGAGAGCGCGGCCACCTCGATCGGGTCGCCCATCGCCGTGCCGGTGCCGTGTGCCTCGACGTAGGTGATGGTGCGCGGGTCGACGTCGGCCATCGCCACGGCCTGGGCGACCACCGCCATCTGCCCGTCGACGCTCGGCGCGGTGAAGCCGACCTTGCCGGCGCCATCGTTGTTGATCGCGTTGCCGAGCACCACGGCGCGTACGGTGTCGCCGTCGGCGATGGCGTCGGAGAGCCGCTTGAGCAGGGTCACCCCGACCCCGCTGCCCCACACCGTGCCGTTCGCGTCGGCGTCGAACGGGCGGCACCGGCCGTCAGGCGAGGTGAAGCCCTCCATCCCCAGGTAGCCGACGTGCGGCAGCTCGATGTTCACCCCGCCGGCCAGGGCCATGTCGCACTCGCCGTTGCGCAGCGCCTCGCAGGCCAGGTGGAAGGCGACCAACGAGGTCGAGCAGGCGGTGTGCACGGTCATGCTGGGCCCACGCAGGTCCAGCCGGTACGACACGTTGGTGGCCACGTAGTTCGGCGAGTTGCCGGTGGCGATGGACACCGCGGTGTGCGGGTTGCCGCCGGCCCGCTGGTTACGCAGCACGTTGCGCTGCAGGTACGTGTTGCCGCCGGTGCCCGCGTACACGCCGACCGCGCCGTCGTAGCGCGACGGGTCGTAGCCGGCGTCCTCCAGCGCGGTGTGGCAGGTCTCCAGGAACAGCCGGTGCTGCGGGTCGGTCAGCTCGGCCTCCCGGCTGGTCATCCCGAACAACCCGGCGTCGAACTCGTCGTACCCGTCGACCAGCGGGGCGCGGTTGACCCAGCCCGGATCGTCGACCTCGTTGACTGTCGCGCCCCGGGCCAACTGCTCCTCGCGGGTCAGCTCGGTCGCCGACTCGACGCCGTCGACCAGGTTGCGCCAGAACTCGTGCACGTCGGCGGCGCCGGGTAGGCGCGCGGCGAGGCCGACGATCGCGATCGGTTCGATGCCCTCGTCCGCCAGGTCATTGGCGTCGTCGGGCCGTGTGGTCGGGTTGCTCATCAGGCTGTCCTTCGTCACGCGGTGCCGCCAGGGCGGCGGGGAGGGATACGGCGGGTACGGCCACGGCGGGCGGCGGCCCGCATCGCGGCCCTGGCCAGCTCCGGCCGGTCGGCGGCGCCGTCCAGGCTGGCGGCGAGGGCCCGGACGGTGGGATGGCGGAACAGGTCGAGCATCCGGATCGAGCGGCCGGTGGCGGCGGTCAGCCGGGCGTGCACGGCGGCGAGCGCCAGCGAGTGGCCGCCGATATCGAAGAAGTTGTCGGTGACGCCGACGCGGTCCCGCTCGAGGACCTCCCGCCAGATGCCGGCGATCAGCTCCTCGGTCTCGGTGAGCCCGTCCGGTCCGGCGGGCAGCAGACCGGACGGCGGGCCGGAGGCCTCCGCACCGGCGACGGTCATGGCACCGAGCTGCGGCACCCGTACGGTGGGCCGGGGCAGGTCCCCGGCCACCGTACGGGTCGGCGCGTGCGGCGCGGCGGCCAGCGCGTCCACCAGGTCCGCCAGGTCGGCGAGCAGGTCCTCGATCCGAGTGGCGTCGAAAAGGTCGGGGTTGTAGACCACCTCGATCCCGGCCCGGCCGTCGCGCTCCACCACGTAGACGGTGATGTCGAACGGCGAGCCGGGCTTCGGCACGGCCACCGGCTCGGCGCTCAGCCCGCTCAGGTCCAGCCGGGGCGGGGCGAAGTTGAGCACGTTGAACAGCACCTGCACCAGCGGCGCCCGGGCGGTGTCCCGGCCGACGCCCAGTGCCTCGACGATGCGTTCCAGTGGCGCGCCGGGGTGCGCCGTGGCCTCGTGCAGCTCGCCGGCGCACCGATCGACCAGCTCGGCGAAGCTCGCGCCGCCGGTCCGTACCCGGACCGGCACGGTGTCGATGAAGAAGCCGACCACGTCGTCGAAGGCGGCCAGCCGCCGGTCGGCGACGATCGCCCCGAGCACGTGGTCGTCGCCGCCGGTGAGCCGGGCGATCAGCTCACCGAAGGCGGCCAGCAGCACCGCGGCGACCGTGGTGCCGCGCCGCTCGGCCAGCTCCCGCACGGCGTGGTCGGCCGGCGCCGACAACCGGACGGACGCCTCCGCGCCCGCGTAGGTCTGCACCGCCGGCCGGGGCCGGTCGCGGGGCAGCTCCACAACGGTGGGCGCGCCGCTCAGGTGCCCGGCCCACCAGGCCAGGTCGGCCTGGCCCCGACGCCGGTCCCGCGCGTCCCGCCACACCGCGTAGTCGGCGTAGCGGGCGCGCAGCTCCGGCAGCGCCGGCGGCTGGCCGGCCACCGCCCGGCCGTACCCGGTGGCCAGGTCGTCGTAGCAGACCCGCTCGGACCACCCGTCGAAGACCGCGTGGTGCCAGGTGACCGCCAGCACGTGCTCGTCCGGCCCGAGCCGGTAGACGGTCACCTGCCAGGGTGGCCCGGTGGCCAGGTCGAACGGGTGCGCGGCACCGGCGGCGAGCATCCGGGCCAGCTCCGCCTCCCGGTGGGCGCTGTCGGTCAGGTCGACCACCGGCACCGCCACGTCGGTGGGCTCCGCGCAGACCGCGTACGGCACGCCGCCGGTCTGCGGGATGCGCCACCGCAGCACGTCGTGCCGGACGGCCACGGCCCGCAGCGCGGCGCCGAGCGCGGCCGTGTCCAGCGGCCCGCGCAACCGGTGCGCCACCGCGATGTTGTACGGCGCGCTGGACGGCGCGAGCTGGTCGACGAACCAGAGCCGGCGCTGCGGCGGGGAGAGCGTCGGCGGGTTGCCGGTACTCAACTCGTCGCCGGCGCTCGGCGCGACGGCGACCTGCTCGACCAACCGGCCGAAGCCGCGCAGCGCGAACACCTCCCGGGTGTCCACCTGCCGGCCCAGCTCGGCGCGCAGGGCGGCCACCAGCCGCATCGCCACGATGGAGTTGCCACCGGCGGCGAGGAAGTCGGTGTCCGGGCCCGGCGGCGCGCCCAGCAGCCGGGTCCAGATCCCGGCCACCGTCGCCGCGACCGGGTCACCGGTCACGTCGGCGGGCACCGCCGCGTCGCCCGGCTCGGCCGGGGGGGCGGTGAGGGCGGTGACGGCCAGCGCCCGCAACGCCGGCCGGTCCAGCTTGCCGCTGGTCGGGCTCACCGGCAGCGCGGCGCGGCGCAGCACCCGGGCCGGCAGCATCGCGGCGGTCAGCCGACTGCCAGCGTACGCGCGCAGCCGCGCGTCGTCGGGCGCGTCCGCCGGGGTGAGGAACGCGACCAGTTCGGTGCCGGCCGGCCCGGCCACCGCCTCGACGGCCACCGAGGCGACGCCGGGCAGGTCGGCCAGCACCGCCTCGACCTCACCCAGCTCGATCCGCTGCCCCCGGATCTTGACCTGCCGGTCGGCCCGGCCGAGGTAGACGATCCGCCCGTCCGAGTCGTGGCGGACCAGGTCACCGGTGCGGTACAGGCGCTCACCGGGCAGGCCGGAGAACGGATCAGGGACGAAGCGCTCGGCGGTCAGCGCGGGGCGGCCCAGGTAGCCGTCGGCCAGCCCGGGCCCGCCGATCAGCAGCTCACCGGTCTCCCCCACCGGCACCGGGTCCAGCGCGGCGTCCACCACGTACGCACGGTGGTTGGGCAGCGGCCGGCCGATCGGCACCGGGTCCGTCTCGGTGGCGCTCAACGGGCCGCTGACCGCCAGCACCGTGGTCTCCGTCGGCCCGTACCCGTTGAGGAAACGCCGGCCGGGCGACCAACGCGCGGCCAACGCGGCCGGGACGGCCTCGCCACCGCACAGCACCGTGCGCCAGTCGGGCACCTCCGCCGGGTCGAGCATGGCCAGCACGGTGGGCGTGATGAAGCCCCAGTTCACCTCGTGCGCGACGATGAACCGGGCCAGGCGCACCGGGTCGGCGCGGTCCTCGGCGCCGAGCAGCTGCACGGTGCCGCCGAGCAGCAGCGGGACGAACAGGTCCATGGTGGCCGCGTCGAAGCCCAGCGAGGCGATGCCCAGGCTGCGCACGCCGGCGTCCGCTCCGCTGAGCGCGACCACGCCGCTGACGAACTCGACCACATTGCGGTGGGTGGTGAGCACACCCTTGGGTCGGCCGGTGGAGCCGGAGGTGAACAGCACGTACGCCGGATCGCCGGGGCGGGCCGGGCACGGCGCGAGGGGAGCCGGCCCGGGCAGGCCGATCGCCTCGACGCCGGGCGCGCCGCCGAACTCGGCCTCCGCGGCCTCGCCCACCACCAGGGACAGGCCCGCGTCGGCGGCGATCCCGCGCAACCGCCGACGCGGGCCGCCCGGCTCCAGCGGCACGTAACAACCGCCGGCCAGCAGCACACCGAGCACGGTGGCCACCAAGTCGGGTCGGCGGGTGCCGCACACACCCACCCGGGTCTGCCGACCGACCCCTCGGGCACGCAGCGCGGCGGCCACCCCGGCGGCCCGGGACAGCAGCTCGGCATAGCTGAGCCGGATGTCCCACTGGCGCACGGCCACCGCGTCCGGAGTGCGGGCGGCCTGCGCCACGACCAGCTCGGCGAGCGTCGCGTCCGGCCAGGGCAGCGACTCGCCCCGCACGGCGCTGACAGACAGGATGTCGGTCACGCGTTCCCCCCGGGGTAGCTGCTCGGATCGGTGACCTGCAGGCGGAGCTCGTTGACGTACCCGCGGCCCCCCGCGTCGGTCACCCAGCTGTCACCGGGCGTCGGCAGCAACTCGGTGACCACGATCGCGACGTCCGGCCCGGTACGGGCGGCGGCGTCGACCATCGCGCACAGCGACTGGGCGTAGAGCGGGCCGGTCAGGTCCACATAGCAGGGCTTGACCTCGGTGCCGAGCTTCACGAACACCCGCTCCGGCAGGCCGAGCCGGGCACGCCACCGGCGCACCGCGAGGAACCGGCCGGCCTCCCCCTTCACCCCGGCCAGACCGCTGTCCCCCACCGTGGCCCGCCACGTCCGCCGGGCCACCACCAGGCGGTCGATGGTGATCCGGGGCGTGTGGGGCGCCGGGTCGAGCAACTTGAAGCTGTCCAGCAGCAACGACCCGAGCAGGTTGGCGAAGACCTCCACCAGCGGCCAGCGGCTGCCGTCGGGCAGCACCGCCTCCAGCCGGTCACCCGCCGGCACCACCCGCACCTCGGTGGCGGGGACCAACCGGTCGATCTCACCGCCGCGGGCGGTGTCGATGCCGAGCTGCCGGTCGGCCGCGCTGTTCAGCCCGTACGTGGTGCGGGTGGTCACCCGCGGGAAGCCCTCGGGGTAGAGCACCCGGACCCGGGCCGGGCCGAGGTCGGCGTCCAGCCCGGCGCGCAGCGCCACCGGGTCCGGGTGGAACGGCACGAAGACCGCGCTGTCGAAGGGCACGTGAGCCGGGTGCAGCTCGCCCAGCACCAGCAGGAACTCACCCCGGTTCAACGCGTCCAGGTCGACGGCGCTGATCTGCACGTCCGGGCCGTGGATCCGGCCGGACGGCCAACCCGGCGCGGTCGCCGGAAACACCCGGTGGGCCCGCTCGGTCAGCTCCGCGGCGCTGAGCCGCAGCTCCGACTGCCCCGGCGGCAGCGCGGCCAGGTCGAACAACTCCGCCCAGCGGGCGGTGAAGCCGGCCCCAGCGGCTGCCAGTGGCCCCTCCGGGGCGAGCAGCAGCCCCTGGGCCAGGGACCAGACGTCGGCCAGCCGCACCGGCCCGTCGGCGCGCAACTCCTCGTACAGCTCGCCGAGGAGTCGTTCGCAGGCGGCACCGATCTCCGCGGTCAGCCACCGCGCGGCCTGGAGCAGCACGGCCAGCGGCGCGGCGAGGGCATCGAGCACCCCCGCGCCGACGGTCACGCTGAGATCCCGGGTGGTCTCCTCGTACACCACGGTCCGGCCGGCGTACATCTGACCGGCCTGCCGGGTGGCGGGCCGGCCGGTGACCTCGGTGAACTCCGCGTTCAGCGCCTCCAGTGCGGCGCCCAACCGGTCCGGGTCGCCGGCCGCCGCGGCGACGTCGTCGCGGCGCGCACAGAGCCGTTCGAAGCCGTCGATCACCTCGGCGCGCAGGTCGGCCGCGCCGATCGCGTCCAGCCGCTCCCGCAGCACCTGCTCGGCCCGGGGGCTGATCGGCAGACCGGCGTCCCAGGTCAGCAGGCCACGCTCGACCAGTCGGTCGAGCAGCAGGTACGCGTCGGCGGCGGAGCGCAGGCCGGCGTCGCCGTCGGCGAGGATCCCCTCGACCAGCCGCAGTGCCGACGTACGCCCGTCGCACCCGGCCAGCAGCCGGGCCTCCAGCGTGGACAGCTCCACCGGGGGGTGCAGCGGCCGGTGCAGCCGCCGGCCCTCCACCGTCAGGTGCGGCGCCAGCGCCGGCGCCCACCAGCGACGCACGTCCAGGTCGTCGGCGAGCCGATCGGCGTACGCGATCAACGCCCACGCCTCGAAGCGCACCAACCGGCCCGACAGCAGCCCCGGCCCCGGCCGCAGCCGGGTCGGCTCCTCAGCGGGATCGAGGACGCCCCAGCAGACCGGGCCGAAGAAGCCGATCGTCTCGGCCTTGCCGCAGTAGCGCTGCCAGTAGCGCAGCAGGCTTAGCTCGCGCCGGCGCCGCCAGTGGTTGCGCACCGACGGATCGGTACGCAGCAACCCGTCCAGGGCGGTCACCATGGCCGGGTTCTGCCAGGTGACCGCCTCGCGCAGCAGCGGGTCGGCGGCGATCTCGCCGGCGGTCACCGAGGCCCCGGCCAGGGCCTCGGTGAACGTCTTGTCGAAAAGGTCTGCGGTGTCCTCGCCGGCCAGCAGCGCGTCCGCGGCGGCGGCGGCCTCCGGGGCGGCGAAGGCGGCCAGGCCGTCGGCCGGAAAGCCGGCGGTACGCAGCACCACGTCGCGCCAGACCGACCAGCCCGTCGTGCCAAGGGGCAACAGGTGGTTCATCGAATCAGCTCCGGCTTGTCGGTGTCCACGATGTGCAGTCGTAGTTCGCTGAAGTAGCGCCGGCCCGCCGCGTCGGGCACCCAGGCGTCCTGCGGGGTGGGCAGCATCTCGCTGACCACCAGCGTCGTGGCGTCTCCGCCGTCCCGACCGGCCGCCCGCACCATCGCGCAGAACATCGTGGCGAAGGCGGGACTGCTCAGGTCGACGAAGCAGGGCTTGGTCTCGGTGCCGAGCTTGACGTACACCTGCTCCGGCAGGCCCAGCCGGCGCCGCCAGTCCCGCACGGCCAGGAAGCGGGCCCGCTCCCCGGTCACCGCGCCCAGGCCGCACGCGCCGACCGTGGTCCGCCAGGTCTGCCGCGCCACCACCAGCCGGTCCAGGGTGATCCGCGGGGTGTACGGCGCGGCGGCGACCAGTTTGAAGCCGTCGACCGTGTGTGTGCTGAGCAGCCCGGCGCAGACCTCGGTCAGCGACCAACGCTGCCCGTCGGCGGCGGCGACCACCAGCCGACCCGCCTCGTCGTGCACGGTCAGCGCCACGGTGGGCAGCACCCGGTCCGGGTCGGCGTTGGGTGCCGGCGCGAACGCCAACTGCCGGTCGGTCGGGCCGATCAGCGCCTCCGCGACCCGGCTCGTGCGCCGCGGCCAGTCGGTGGGGAAGAGCAGCCGGATCCGGTGCGGACCGAGGTCGGCGGCCAGCGCGTCGCGCAGCCGCTCCGCGTCCGGGTGCGACGGGGTCAACGCCTGGCAGTCGAACGACGGCCAGGCGGCGTGCAGCTCGCCGAGCACCACGGTGTAGTCGCCCCGGGCCAGCGCGGCCGCGTCGGCCGCGCAGATCTGCAGGTCGGGGCTGTGCAGCCGGGCGTTGGACCAGTCCGTCCGCACGGCCGGGAAGGCCTCGTCGACCCGGGCGGCCAGGTTCGCCACGTCGAGACGCACCTCGGTGGTGCCGGGAGGCTGCCGATCCAGCTCGAACAGCTCCGCCCAGCGGGCGGCGAACTGAGCGGCGACCGCGTCCACCGGGCGCTCACGGTTGCCCCAGAACAGCCCCTGGACCAGGAACCACAGGTCGGACAGGGCGACCGGGGCGTCGCCGGCCTCGGCGCGCAGCTCCTCGTACAGCTCCCGGAACACCGCCCCGTACGCGTCCTCGAGCGCGACGGCCAGCCAGCGGGCGGCCCGCAGCAGCACGGCCAGCGGCGCGGCGACGGAGTCCAGCAGCGGCGCTCCGAAGACCACGTCCAGGTCCCGGCTGGTGTCCTCGTAGCAGAGGGTCCGGCCGGCGTACATCTGTCCGGCCCGGCGCTGCGCGGACTGGCCGGTCAGGTCGGTGAACGTCGCGTCGAGCGCGTCGAGGGCCACCCGCAGCCGGTCCGGGTCGCCGGCCGCCGCGGCGACCGCGTCCCGGGCGGCGCAGAGCCGGTCGAAGCCGGCCTGGGCGGCGGCCCGGGCCGGGGTGTCGCCGACGGCGGCGATCCGCTGCCGCAGCACCTCCTCGGCGGCCGGACTGACCGGCAGTTCGGCGTCCCAGGTGACCAGCTCGCGCTGCACCAGCCGGTCCAGCAGCGCGTACCCGTCCTCCGGTCGGCGCAGCCCGATGCTCGGGTCGGTCACCACGTCGCGGGCGGTGCGGTGGCCGTCGGCGGCGGCGAGCAGGGCCGCCTCCACCGGGGACAGCGGGACGGGGGGGCGGCCCGGCCGACGCACCTCCCGGCCGACGAGGCACAGGTGCGGGGCGAGCCGGGGCGCCCACCAACGGCGCACCGCCGGGTCCTGACCGATCCGCTCGGCGTACGCGGTCAGCGCCCAGGACTCGAACCACACCCAGCGGCTGCGGGTCAGCGCGGCGCCGGGGCGCACCTGCGCCGCCACGGGCAGCTCGGGGTCGATGGTGGCCCAGCAGCTCGGCCCGAAGAAGCCGACGGTCTCGTTCTTGCCGCAGTACCGCTGCCAGTACTTGAGCAGCATGCGTTCCCGTTCCCGGCGTCGCACGTTGCGGACGGCGTCGGGGCCGCCCCGGGCCAGGCCGTCGAGGGCGATCAGCGCACTCCGGTTCTGCCAGGTGACCGCCTCGCGCAGCAGCGGGTCGGCGGCCAGCTCGCTCAGCCCCCGGCCGGTGGCGGCGATCGCCTCGGCGAACTCCTTGTCGAACAGGCCGGCACCGGTGCCGGTGGCGAGCAGCTCGTCGGCCGCGGCGGCGGCCTGCGGGGCGGCGAGCATGGTCAAGCCCTCGGCGGGGAAGCCAGTGCTGCGCAGGATGGCGTCGCGCCACACCGACCAGCCGGTGTCGCCCAGCGGCACCCGGTGCCCGTCCGCCGCGGCGCGCGCCGGCCCGCCCGACGTCGGGGTGCGAGCGGACTTCCGGTCGAGCGCGGCGCGCAGGTCGGCGCGGATCGCCGCGGCCAGCTCGGGCAGCGCGTCGTGCAGGAAGAAATGCCCGCCGTCCAGCTCGTGCAGTGCGCAGCCGGCGGAGGTGTGCTCCCGCCAGGCGGCACTCTGCTCCCGGGTGACCGCCTGGTCGTCGCGCCCGCTGAACACCACGATCGGCACCGGCAGCGGCTCCTCGGGGCGGTACCGGTAGCCGTCCACCCGCTCGAAGTCGGCGCGCAGCAACGGCAGCAGCAGCTCGACCAGCTCGGGATGCTCCAGCACCTCGGCAGGCAGCCCGCCGCCGGCGCGCAGCCGGCGCAGCAGCTCCTCGTCGTCCACCTGGGACAGCCCGTCGAAGGCGCTGGGCGCGCTGATGTGCGGGGCGCGGGCGCCACCGACGTAGAGCCGCAGGGGCAGCGCGTGCCCGCCTCGGCGCAGCTCGCGGACCACGTCGAAGCCGAGCCGGCCGCCCATCGAGTGGCCGTAGATCGCGTACGGTCCGTCGACCCGCTCGGCGATGGCGGTGGCCACGTCGGCGACCCGGAACCGGGGGTTCTCGTTGATCCGGTTCTCCCGGCCGGGTAACTGCACCGGCAGCACCTCGACGTCCGGGCCGAAACAGCTCGGGAAGTGCCGGAAGGCGCTGGCGCCAGCACCGGCGTAGGGCAGGCAGAGCAATTGCACCGGTGCCGGATCGCGGCTGCCGGCGGAGAGGAACCAGGTCACCGCACGCCTTTCTGAGGAGGATCGATCCAGTACCGCCGCCGCTGGAAGGGGTAGGTGGGCAGCGAGGTGCGTCGGATGGCGTCGGCCGGCTGCAGGGCCGTCCAGTCCAGGTGTTGGCCCGCCACCCAGCTGGCGGCCAGTTCGCGCAGCGCGCCGGGCGGGCCGGCGACCCGGGTGTCGGTGCGGAGCAGCTCGTCGAGCGCGGCGACCGCGCCGGCCGCGTCGATGGCGACCACCGCCGCCCGGCAGCCGAACTCGCGCCGGCCCAGCGCCAGCGTCGCGGCGACGTCGGCGAGGGTGGGTGCCGTGCCGGCCAGGTGCCGCCGCAGCCGACCGAGCGCCGCCCGCAACGCCACCGGGGTACGCGCCGAGACCGGTAGCAGGTGCGCGCCGGGCGCCCCGGGGTCCGGTGGCTCCACCGGAGGTGGCTGCTCCACCACGACGTGCGCGTTGGTGCCGCCCAGCCCGAACGAGCTGACCCCGGCGACCCGGCGCGGCGCGTCCGGCCAGTCCCGCACCTTCGTCGGCACGTAGAACGGGCCGGCGGCCAGGTCGATCTCCGGGTGCGGCCGGGTGAAGTGCAGGTTCGGCGGGATGACACCGTGCTGCACGGCGAGCACCGCCTTGATCAGCCCGGCGATGCCGGCCGCGGCGTCGAGGTGGCCGATGCTGGTCTTCACCGAGCCGAGCGCGCAGGTCTCGGCCGGCGCGGTGCCCTCGTACACCTCGTGCAGCGCGGCCACCTCGATGGCGTCGCCGAGCGGCGTACCGCTGCCGTGCGCCTCGATGAGGCGGACCTCGCCGGGGGTCACCTCGGCGGCGGCGAGCGCGCCGGCCACCGCGGCGGCCTGCCCGGCCGGGCCGGGCACGGCGAAGCCGGCCCGGTCGGCGCCGTCGTTGGTGACGGCCCAGCCGGGCAGGATCGCGAGGACCCGGTCGCCGTCGGCGCGCGCGTCGGCGAGGCGGCGCAGCGCCACCACTCCCGCGCCGGAGCCGAAGCCGGCACCCTGGGCGGCCTCGTCGAACGCCCGGCAGCGGCCGTCGGGGGAGGCGAGCCCGCCGGGGGTGTGCCGGTGTCGGGGCCAGGTGACGCTCACGCCGCCGGCCAGGGCGAGGTCGCACTGGTAGTCGGCGAGGCTCTGCGCCGCGAGACAGACCGCGACCAGCGAGCTGGAGCAGGCGCTCTGCACCGCCACCGCCGGCCCGGTCAACCCCAGCCGGTACGCGACCTGCCCGGGCAGGTGGTCGGTGAGCTGCCGACCGACCAGCCGGGCCTCCCAGTCGTCCGGGTCGACGTCGCCGACCACGGCGGGGTTGTCCATCAGGTGGAACAGGAAGTAGCGGTTGACGGAGGTGGCGGCGTACACGCCGACCAGACCGGGGAAGCGGTCCGGGTCGTGACCGGCGTCCTCCAACGCCTCCCAGGCGGTCTCCAGGAACAGCCGGTGCTGCGGGTCGGTGCGGGCGGCCTCCTGGTCGCCGAACGAGAAGAACTCCGCGTCGAAGTCGGCGACCCCGTCGAGTCGGCCGGTGGCCTTGACGTGCCGGGGATCGGCGCGCAGGCCGGGGCCGACGCCCAACGCGGCCAGCTCGTCGTCGCTGTGGTCGTGGATGGCGTCCACGCCGGCGCACAGGTTCCACCAGAACGTCGCCGCGTCCGGCGCCCCGGGGAACCGGCCGGCGAGACCGACGACCGCGATCTCGTCCCCGGTGTAGTCGCGCGCGCCGACCGAGGCGGCGGGCGGGCCGACCGGAGCCGGCGGCACGACGGCCGACGTCGACACGGCGGCGGTCGACACGGCGGGGTTCGACCTCGGCACGGCGGGGTTCGACACGGCGGGGTTCGACACGGCGATCGGGGCGGGCACCGGTGGGGTGACCTGCGCGGGCGGGTCGACCAGCCGGGCCTGGGCGGCGACCGTCGGATGGTCGAAGAGCCGCAGCAGCGGCACTCCGACGCCGAACCGTTCGGCCAACCGCTGCTGCACCCGGCCGAGCAGCAACGACTGCCCGCCGACGTCGAAGAAGCTGTCGGTACGGCCGACCGCGTCCCGGCCGAGCACGTCGCACCAGATGTCGTGCACGACCCGCTCGGTCGGCGTGGCCGGACGGTCCGAGACCGGTACGGCCCAGGCCGGGTCGGGCAGCGCCCGCTCGTCGACCTTCCCGCTGACGGTCAGCGGGAACTCGGCGACCGGCACGACGGCGCGGGGCAACGCGTAGTCGGGTAGCTGGCGGGTCAGGGCAGCCCGCAGCGCGGCCGGGTCGGGTGGCGCACCGGCCGGCCGGACGTACGCCAGCAGTTCGCCGCCGCGGGCGATGGCGCGTACCTCGGCGACGCCCGGCTCGGCGGCGAGCACCGCCTCGATCTCGGTCAGCTCGACCCGGAAGCCGCGGACCTTGACCTGCCGGTCGAGCCGGCCGAGACAGCGCAGCTCGCCGGTGGGCAGCAGCTCGCCGAGGTCGCCGGTGCGGTACGCGGGCACGCCGTCGGGGTCACGGCCGAAGGTGTCGCTGCTCTGGCCGAGGTAGCCGGGTGCGAGGTGCGGGCTGCGGACCACGATCTCGCCGTCCGGTGCCAGCCGCAGCGCGTACCCGGGCAGTGCCGTGCCGATCGGCAGCGGGCCGGTGGCCGTCGGGTCGACGTCGGCCAGCGGCAGCACGTGCCGGGCGGCGAACGTCATCTCGGTGGCCCCGTAGCCGTTGACGAGGACGCAGTCCGGGGCGAAGCGTCCCCGGGCGCGGACGGCGTCGGCGTAGGTGGCCTGCTCACCTCCGAGCAGCAGCACCCGGACCCGGTCGAGCCGGTCGACGCCGGGGGCGTCCAGCAGGTGCCGGTAGACGGTCGGGGTGGAGTGGTAGACCGTGACGCCGTGCCGGGCCAGCTGCTCGACGGCGTACGCCAGGCCGTGCCGGCGCAGGTCGACCGGGACGACGGCGGCGCCGGTGAGCAGCGCCGGGTACAGGTCGGGGATGGCCGCGTCGAAGCTGAACGAGGCGAGCAGGCTGAGCCGGTCGTCCGGACGCAGGGCGAGCGTGGCGATCTGGTTGTCCACCACGTGCAAGAGGTTGCGGTGGGTCTGCCCGACGGCCTTGGGTCGGCCGGTGGAGCCCGAGGTGAACAGCACGTACGCGAGGGCGTCCGGGTCGACGGGCACCGGTCGCAGCGGTGCGGGTCGTACGTCGACGGCGGGGACGATCCGCAGGCCGGGACGGTCGGCGGCGAGGCGTCGGGCGAGTTCGGTGTGTTCGCCGCCGCAGAGCAGGGTGGTGACGTCGGCGCCGTCGAGAAGGTGGCGCAGCCGCTGCTCCGGGAAGCCGGGGTCGAGCGGCACGTAGGTGGCGCCTGCGGCGAGCGTGCCGAGGATGGCCGCGATGGTGCCGCCCCCGTGGGCGGTCAGCAGGCCGATCCGGTCGCCGGGCCGTACGCCGGCCGCGGCCAGCAGGTCGGCGTGCCCTCCGGCGAGACCGGCGAGGGTGGCGTAGTCGAGTGGATCGGTGTCGCCGAGCACGGCGGAGCGGTCGCCACCGCGGGCGGCGGACTCGCCGAAACGGTGGACCAGGGTCGAGGTCTTCATCTCAGAACGCGTACGAAGATCCACTATGGACGGACGCGCGGCGATGGACAGCGGTGATCATTCATCCCCCCCAGGACTTCACAATGGAAGGAGCATAGGGTTCGATGGGTGACGCGATAGATCATTGACTAGAGTCGACCCGAAGGGTCTACCGAAGGCTCCGACGAGGGACGGCGAACATCGTCCGATCATCCCCCTGGCGCGGCGCTTGATTTTCGCCTAAAGCGGCCAGCCGCAACCATTCTTCCGGCTCCGTATCATTTGCGTTGAGGAATTTCCCGGCCGAAAGCGCCTCGTCCGAATGACGACATCGAAGCGTTCAGTCCCCGACAGATGGCGGAACGGCAGGGGTCACGCCGCCATCCGGATCGCGCGACAGGCCGTCCACCATCTGCCGGAACTCGCGCACCGTGACGGCCTCGCGCAGGGTCGCGAAGACCGCCCCGGTGCCGGCTCGGGCGGTCGCCTCGTCGACACCGGCCCGCTCGCCGACCCGCCGCAGGAACTCGGCCGGCCCCGGAGCCGGCGGCACCGATCGGGCCGCGCTCCGACCCGCGCCGCCGAGGTAGCCGTCCACCTCGTCGGGGAGATGCCCGGCGAGGTCGGTGGCCGAGCCACCGGTCACCCGTTCGGCCATCGTCTGGAGAACGGCGCGCGCCACCACGGCGGCCTGCTCGGGCGGCAGCCCGGAGCGCCGGGACACCGCGTCGATGAAGCGGGGGAACCGCACACCGTCCTCCTGTCCACCACGGGTCGCGCGCTTACCCGGGCAGGCGGTCGGCAAACGGCGGTGCGGTCAGCGCAGTAGGCCGGTGGCCCGCAGGTGGTCGAAGATGATCTGGTCGACCGCGGAGGTGCGGTGCCGGTCGGCGTACTCCAGCCAGGCCGTCTCGGCGATCTCGTTCGCCGGGCGCAGGCGCCCCTCGTACCCGGCCCGGTAGCAGGTCATCCGCACGGTGACGCCGGCCGCGTGCCCGTGCGCCTGAGCCGTGAACGTGCCCAGGTGCACGGCGTCGCGCACGTCCACCTCGACGCTCAGCTCCTCGTCGATCTCCCGGCGCAGCGTCTGCAGGTCGGTCTCCCCCGGCTCGCGCTTGCCACCCGGCAGATACCACACGTCCTTGCCCCGCGACCGGGTGCTCAGCACCCGTCCGTCCTCGATGAGGATCCAGGCCACCTTGTCGATCTCGGACACGCCACCCTCCCGCCCGCGCAGAGCGGGCACGCTACCACCCGATGCCCGCCCGGAGCCCACTCAGTCGGCCAGCAGGTCGAGCAGCAGCGCCGCGGTCCACCCGAACGCCGGTGAGCCCAGCCCGACGCCGGTGTCCGGGTGGAAGTACTCGTGGCAGCCGGCACCGGCCACCAGTCCGATCATCGACCGGCGCAGCCCGGCCGCCAGCTCCGGGTGCCCGTGCACGGCGAGCCCGCGACGCACCAGCCAGCCGATGTTCAGCCAGCTCGGCCCCCGCCAGTAACGCAGCGGCTCGAAGTCCGCTGCGGTGCGGTCGTGGCTGGGCAGCGGCCGATCCATCCGCCGGGCCACCCCGAAGCGCGCCGACGTCGCCTCGACGACCACCGCGTCGACCTGCCGGGCCGGCAGGTCGGGCAGGATCAGCGGCGTCAACCCGAGCACCGTCCGGGCACCGACCAGCCGGCCGGTGCGCAGGTCACGCGGCTGGAACGTGCCGGTGCCCGGGTCGTACAGCCGGCGGACGAGGGCGTCGGTGATCCGGGCCGCCCGGGCGCGGTGCGGGCCCGGGTCGGCGCCGATGAGCGCGGCGATCTCCGCGAGGGCGTGTTCGGCAGCGCCGAACGCCGCGTTGAACAGCGGGCACTCCACCAGGAACGGATGGCCGTCGGCGAGGCGCCGGTCGGCGTAGCCGTGGTCGCGGTAGGCGTCGACGATCGCCAGGTAGCGCGCGTAGTCCAGGTCCGTGGGGCGGTGCGCGGCGTCGGCGTGCGCGGTGTCGTGCCGGCGGTACGCGCGCATCACCGCTGCCTCGGCCCGGACCGCGGCCATCGGCTCGTCCCAGGCGGGGCTGTTGTCCAGCCCGGACTCCCACGGGTGCACGATGCAGACCAGGCCGTCGCCAGCCACGTCCCGCCGCTCGGCCAGGTAGCGCTGCTGGGCCACCAACGCCGGATAGAGCCGGCCCAGCGCGGCCCGGCCGGCCTGCCCGGGTGCGCGCCGGTACGCCAGCCACGCCGCGAGCGCGTGCACCGGCGGCTGGACCAGGCCGGACGTGTCCACGGCCGGAGCGCCCTCCGCGTCCGCCGAGCGCCACAGATCCGGCCCCGGGAAGTACGCGCCGACCCGCAGCGCCGGGTTGAACACGATGTGCGGCACCCGCCCGTCGGCCCACTGCGCCCGGAACAGGCTCGCCAACTCCTGCCAGGCCCGTTCGGGGCGGACCTGGGCCAGCCCGACCGCGATGAACGCGGAGTCCCAGCTCCACTGGTGCGGGTAGAGCGTGCGCGACGGCACGGTGTGGTCGTGCTCCCAATTGGCCTCGAGCGTGTCGACCGCGAGCTGGCGCAGCCCGGCCGGGTCGGCGGGACCGCCGGCACGGGCCATCGTGGTCCCGCCGACGCGTGTCGGCCCGGCGTCGGCGCTCACGCGGCGGCCCGCCGGGGCAGCGCGTGCCGCAGCACCGTGGCGGCCTCCTGCAGGGCTCGGACCGGGTCGCCGCGCAGCCGGCACTCCAGGGCCAGCCAGCCCTGGTAGTCCAGCTCCAGCAGGGTGCGCATCAGTGCCGGCCAGTCGAGGTGCCCGGCGCCCGGCTGGAAGCGGTTGGAGTCGCTGACCTGCACGTGCCCGAGGTACGGCGCGGCGGCGCGCAACGCCCGGTGCACGTCGTCCTCCTCGATGTTCATGTGGAAGGTGTCGGCGACCACCCGCACCGAGGGCAGTCCGAGTGCGGCGCACAGCGCGACCGCCTCGTCGAGGCGGTTGACCATGTGGTCCTCGTACCGGTTGAGGGGTTCCAGAAAGAGGGTGACGCCCTCGGCCTGGGCGTGATCGCCCAGCTCGCCGAGGGCGTCGAGGAGGACCTGCCGGTCGCCGGCCGGCGGGCGCGGCGGCTCGAACGGTGGCAGCCGCCGGGAGAACATCCCCCAGGCCGCCGGTGTCATCACCCCGACGCCGCCCAGCTCGGCGATGACGGAGAGTTGGGAGCGGAGGTTACGGACGGCGTCGGCGGACCGGTCCGGGTCGAAGTCGCCGATGAAGTGGCCCATCTCGACGCAGACGGTGGGCATCACCACCCCGGCGGCGCGGGCCCGGCGCAGCTCGGGCAACCGGCGGGCGAACGCGAGGTCACCGCGACCGCGCAGCTCGATCCCCTGGTAACCGAGGGCGGCGGCGAGGGCGTACTTCTGGATCAGGTTGGCGCCCGGCAGGAGTTGTTCCTGGCAGGCCAGCGCGATGGTGATCATCTAGAACCTCAGCACCACTTGGAGGACGTCACCGGCGCCGCGGTCGAGCAGCGCGAGGGCGTCGGCGACCGCGCTGGCGTCGACGATGTGGCTGACCAGCGGCAACGGGTCGACGCTGCGCTCAGCCACCAGGTCCATGAAGGTCTGCGCGACCCGGTCTCCGGTCCACCGGCCGGCCATGCTCGGCGCGGGGGTGGGCCCGGAGACCTGGGCGGCCACCAACTGGATGCGGTTGTGGTGGAACTCCTCGCCGAGGCCGAGTGCGTCGGCCTGGCCCTGGTAGAAGCCGGCGGCCACGACCCGACCGGCGTGTGCGGTGGACCGGATCGCCTCGTGCAGCGCCGGGTACGCCCCGGACAGCTCCAGGCAGACGTCCGCGCCCCGGCCACCGGTGGCACCGCGCAGCACGGCGGCGGCCGACTCGGCGGACACGTCCACGGTGGATCGGGCACCGTAGCGGGCGGCGTGCTCCAGCCGGCCGGGCATCCGGTCGACGGCCACCACCCGGGCACCGGAGAGCACCGCGAGCCGGGTGGCGAGCAGCCCGATGACGCCCTGCCCGAAGACGCCGACCCAGTCGCCGAGGTGCAGGTCACCGGCGAGCACGGCGGTCAGGGCGATGGCGCCGGGCCGGGCGAAGACCGCGACGAGCGGGTCCAGCCCGGCGGGCAGCGGACGGACCGTGTCGGCGGCGAGCACCGCCTCGGCCCGGTGACCCCAGATGCCCCAGACGAGCTGCCCCGGATGCCGGTCGGCCACGTCGGGCGCGACCTCGATGACCTCGCCGACCTCCTCGTAGCCGAAGCCGATCAGCGGGTAGGGCACCGGCGTCTGGCGGGGGACGAACATCCGGGCGGCGTCGTCCCAGTCCTTGCTGAGTCGGGGGTTGCTGCCCCGGTAGAGGGTCAGCTCGGTGCCGGCGGAGATGCCCGAGTAGCAGGTGCGGACCCGGACCTGGCCGGGGCCGAGCGGATCCGGCGGGCAGGGCTCGAGGCTGATCCGTCGAGGCCCGGCGAGAGAGACCACCCAGTTGCCCATGTGTCACATCCCGGTAGCGCTGGGCTCCAGGATAGACACAAAATCGCAATATGTCTTGTTATTGATCTATCGAAGGTGTTGAATCCGGTATGTACCCTTCGAGAGGAGTGCCACCGATGTCAGCACCTCCGAGGCGGATACTCGCCACCACCCTGATCATGACACTGGCAGCGTCCACCCTGCTGGCCTGCGGAGATGACGGATCCGACAGCAACAGCAAAAAGATCACCGTTTGGAGTCTGGAGGACGTCGCCGACCGCGTCACCGCCACCAAGGCGATCATCGCCGACTTCACCGCCAAGACCGGGATCCAGGTCGACCTCGTGACCGTCAACGAGGACCAGTTCCCCTCGCTGATCGCCGCCAACGCCGCCGCCGGCGAGCTGCCCGACGTGGTCGGCTCGGTCTCCCTGGCCGGCATCCGTACGCTCGCCGGCAACGAGCTGCTGCACGCCTCGGCGAACGCGGAGGTCGTCGACAAGCTGGGCAAGCAGACGTTCTCCCCCCGCGCGCTGGAGCTGACCTCCGACGACGGCAAACAGCTCTCCGTGCCCAGCGACGGGTGGGGGCAGCTGCTCGTCTACCGCAAGGACCTGTTCGCCGCAGCCGGCCTGCCGGTCCCCGACACGTACGAACGGATCACCGACGCCGCGGCGAAGCTGAACACCGGCGGCGTCGCCGGGATCACCGCGGCGACCAGCCCGAGCGACGTGTTCACCCAGCAGACCTTCGAGCATCTGGCGCTGGCCAACGGCTGCCAGCTCACCGGCGACGACGGGGCGGTCACCCTCGACTCACCGCAGTGCGTCGAGGCGTTCCGCTTCTACGGCGATCTGATCCGCACCAGTTCGGTGAAGGGCGCACAGGACGTCGACACCACCCGGGCCACCTACTTCGCCGGCAAGGCGGCCATGGTGATCTGGTCGCCGTTCATCCTCGACGAGCTGGCCGGGCTGCGCAACGACGCCAAGCCGACCTGCCCGCAGTGCCAGGCCGACCCGTCGTTCCTCGCGAAGAACAGCGGGTTCGTCACCGCGATCAAGGGCCCGAACGGCACCGAACCGGCGCAGTACGGCGAGATCAGCTCGTGGGCCGTGCTGGACGGCGCGGCGGCCGACCCGGCGAAGTCCTTCGTGGAGTACATGCTCGGCGACGGCTACCCGCGCTGGTTCGGGATGTCCCCGGAGGGCCGCTTCCCGGTACGCAAGGGCACCCCGGCCGAGCCCGAGGCGTACCTCAACGCCTGGAACACCAGCCAGGCCGGCGTCGACGCCAAGAAGCCTCTCGCCGACGTGTACGGCGACGAGGTGCTGGCCACGCTGCGCCGCAGCCCGGACACCTTCCAACGCTGGGGGCTCAGCCAGGGGCAGGGCAAGCTGGTCGGCGCGATGCTCGGCGAACTGCCGGTGCCCAAGGTGCTGGCCGACCTCATCGCCGGCAAGTCCGACGCGGCAGCCGCCGCCGGTCGGGCCGAGAAGGACGTCGACGCCATCAAGCAGGGCGTCAATTGACCACCACCGCGCCCGGCCCCGGCCGCTCCCCCACCCGGGAGCGGCCGGCGCCGCCACGGCGCCGACCACTGACCCTGCGCCGCCGTGAGTCCCGTGCCGGGCTCGCGCTGGTCGCACCGACCCTGCTCGTCACCATCGCGGTCATCGGCATCCCGATCGTGTGGACCGTGCTGCTCGCCTTTCAGCGGGTCCGGCTCGCCACGCTGCGCAAGACCGGCCTGTTCGGCGAGTTCACCATGGACAACATCGACCGGGTGCTGCACACCCCCGGCTTCGCCGAGACGCTGTGGGTCACGTTGATCTACAGCATCGGCGGCACGGTCGGGTCGATCCTGCTCGGCCTGGTCGCCGCCCTGGTCGTCCGCCGGCCGTTCCGGGGCCGCACCCTGGTCCGGGCGTCCATGCTGCTGCCGTACGTGGCACCGGTGGTCGCGGTGACCTTCGTCTGGCAGGTGATGCTCGACCCGCAGCTCGGCATCGTCAACGAGTGGGGCCAACGCCTGCTGGGCTGGGACGCCCCGGTGCCGTTCCTCACCCAGGAGTCCACCGCGCTGGCCACGGTCATCGTGTTCGAGGCGTGGCGGTACTTCCCGTTCGCGTTCCTGTTCCTGCTGGCCCGGCTCCAGGCGGTGCCCGGCGAGTTGGAGGAGGCCGCCCGGGTCGACGGCGCGACCCCGACCCAACGGTTCCGGCACATCCTGCTGCCGCAACTGCTGCCGGTCATCGCCCTGCTGGGCGTGCTGCGCTTCATCATGACCTTCAACAAGTTCGACGACGTCTACCTGCTCACCGGTGGCGCGGCCGGCACCGAGGTGGTCAGCGTGCGGGTGTACGACTTCCTCACCGCGCGTACCGACATCGGCGCGGCGGCCGCGCAGGCGGTCGTGCTGGCCGTCGTCCTCATCGTGTTCGTGCTGATCTATCTGCGCTTCTTCGGACGGAGGGTCGGCTGATGGATCGGGACGTCGTCGAGACGGTGAGCCTGCGTTGGCTGCGCCGCCTGGTGATCGCCGCGTTCCTGGTGGTCACCGTCTTTCCCTTCTACTACATGCTGATGCTCTCGGTGCGCCCCATCGAGCGGCTGCTGCTCGACCCCGGCGCGCTCGTGGTGGGCTTCGGCGAGCTCACCGTCGCCACGTACGCCGAGGTGCTGAAGGCCACCGACGACGGCGGCCAGGGTTTCCTCACCTTCATCCGCAACAGCGGGCTGGTGGCCGTCGCGGCGACCGTGCTCACCCTGGTGGTGGCGATCCCCGGCGCGTACGCGGTGGCCCGGCTGCGGTTCTTCGGCCGTCGGCAGGTGGACTTCCTGTTCCTGGCGGTCTACCTGTTCCCGTCGATCGTCATCGCGATCCCGCTGTTCGTGGTCTTCACCCGGGCCGGGCTGCGCGGCTCCCTGTTCGGTCTGGTGCTGGTCTACATCTCGCAGACGTTGCCGGTCTCGGTCTACATGCTGAAGAACTACTTCGAGACCATCCCGGTCAGTCTGGAAGAGTCCGCCGCCATCGACGGCGCCGGACGGCTCGGCATCATCCGCCGCGTCAGCCTGCCCCTGGCCATGCCGTCGATCATGGCGGTCGCGCTCTACGACTTCATGATCGCCTGGAACGAGTTCCTCTTCGCGCTGCTGTTCCTGGTCGACAAACCCGACCGGTGGACGGTGTCGCTGGGGTTGTCCCTGCTCGCCGACGGGGTGGAGGTGCCCAAGACGGTGCTGATGGCCGGGTCGGTCGTCCTCACCCTGCCCATCGTGATCCTCTTCTTCGCCAGTGAACGGCTGCTCACCGAGGGGCTGACCAGCGGCGCGGAGAAGGGCTGAGCGACGGCGTACGGGCGCTGGGCGGCGGGCCGCCGCCCAGCGCCCCACCGTTCCTTGATCGGTGGCAGCTGAGCGACTCGACACGCCGGGCACCGCCCCGCTGAGCCGCCACCGATCGGTGCGCCCGACCGGCCTCACCCGTCGCGCCCCGTCCGGCGCGGTTACCGTGGCCGTATGGCCAACCCGACCCGCTGGGCGACCGACACCGGTCCGGAGCACTCGCAGTGGTACATCGACCGGTTCCGCAAGCTCGCCGCCGAGGGTGCGGACCTGGCCGGCGAGGCCCGTCTGGTGGACACCCTGGTCGCGCCGGGGTCGCGGATCCTCGACGCCGGCAGCGGCACCGGCCGGGTCGGCGCCGCGCTGGCCCAGCGCGGGCACACCGTGATCGGGGTGGACGCCGACCCCGCGCTGGTGGAGGCCGCCCGCGCCGATCATCCCGGCCCGCGCTGGCTGGTCGCCGACCTGGCCGAGTTGGACCTGCCGGCGATGGGCGAGGCGGAGCCGTTCGACGCCGCCGTGCTCGCCGGCAACGTCCTCGCGTTCGTCGCGGCCGGCACCGAGCCGGAGGTGCTGCGCCGGCTGGCCGGGCACCTGCGCCCGGACGGCGTCCTGGCGGTCGGCTTCGGCACCGAGCGCGGGTACCCGCTGACCGCGTTCGACGCCGACGCGGTCGCCGCCGGCCTGCGCCTGGAACACCGCTTCGCCACCTGGGACCTGCGTCCGTGGCGGGACGACGCGGCCTTCGCGGTCAGCGTCCTGCGCCGCCCGGCCGACTGACCCGCCACGTCCTCACCCGGGGGCGGCGACGGCCCGCGCGGCGGCCGGATCCAGGGTCGCACCGGCCGGCACGAGGCTCACCAGGCCGGCCGGCAGCCGCACCGGACGCACACCGCGGTAGCCGAGCATGGTGAGCACACCGCGGTCGGCCAGCACGTACCGCCGGCCCAGGTCGGTCACCACGGACACCGCGCCGCCGGACGCACCCGGCGCCGCGGCGGCCTCGACCACCGCGCCGCGACCCGGCTCCACCACCACGTGGTCGGCCAGGACCGCGCCGCCGGCCGGCGCGGTCCGTGGCACGGCCGCCAGGTCCGGCAGCGGTACGCCCCACCGCACCTCGCCCACCCCGCCGTCGTCGCCGACGCGCGTGCACAGGCCCGCGCCATCGGCCGCCGCGAGGCGGGGCGGGGCCGTCGGTGGGGCCGTCGGCCCGCTCGGAGCCAGGTCGGGCACCGTGGGAAGCGCGGCGAACTGACCGAGTGTCATGGGCGCGGGCTCGCCCTGCGCGGTGCTGGCCAGCAACAGCCCGGCCTGCAACTCGGTGATCCCGGCCAGCCCGGCGTCGAGCACCACCGCGTACTGCCGGCCGCCGCCGGAGTTGCGCACGAGGTAGACCTGACCGACCGTGGCACCCGGCACCCCGGTGCTGGGTCTGCCCAGATCGGGCAGGGCGAGCGGGGCCAGGTCGACGCCCGCGGGCAACGAGTTGAGCAGCGCGGGCGCCACCGGCACCGCGCGCGTGCGGGTGGTGGCCAGGGCCGCCAGCACCCGGTTGGGATCGCGGATCAGATAGCGCCGCTGGTGCCAGACCAGGTGCAGCCCACCGTCGGGATGACGCAGCAGCAGCGCGTCCTCGCCCAGCGGCTGCCCGCCGCCGGGTTCGGCGCCGATCAACAACGCGGAGTGGGGCTCCGCACCGCCCGCGCCGGCCGGGACCGCCGAGCACACCGTCCACGCCGTGGTCGCGAGGCGGCCCGGAGCCGGCAGCGAGTCCGGGGCGTCGGCGATGCCCAGCGGCAGACCGCGCGGCACGCCGTCGATCGAGCGTCGGGAGACGAGCACGGTCTTCGCGGAGTCCGCGCCGACGATCAGCAGCGCCGAGGCGTAGTTGAGCACCGGGTGTAGCTTCTCCTCGCGGTAGACGAACCGGGCGCCGGACTCCTTCTCCACGATCACCGCGCCCGGGTCACGCCACCCCTTGCCGCCGCCGGCGAACAGGCCGTAGAGCGCGAAGCCACCCAACCCGATCGCCGCGACCAGGACGCTGGCCAGGCCGGCGCCCGCCAGCCGCCGAAACGGCGACTGCGCGGGGTCGGTCTCGCGCATGACCAGGGCGGCGACCGCCCGCTGGACGCTGAACTGGTAGGAGTGCAGCTGGTCCTGCCGCGACGGCATGAGGTCCCTTCCCGCTGGATCGGCCGGGCACAGGATATGCGTTGCGTCGATGTCCCGTGGACCCTGCGTGGCCGGGCCGATCCCGACGGGTACCATCCGGGGACGAATCCGGCGGCGAGAGGGCACCGTGGGCGCGCGTTTCGAAGAGCTGGCCTGGCGGGAAACTCCGATCGGCGGGATCAGCCTGCGCCGGCGTCTCGACCCGGCGCTCCAGGTCGAGGTGTACGAGGTCAAGCTCGACGACGAGTACCTGATGTCCAGCCTCTTCCCGGTCGCGGAGATCGAGCTGGCCCGGCTGGGCCTCGCCGAGCTGGCCGGCGACGCCGTGGACGTGGTGGTCGGCGGCCTCGGCCTGGGCTACACGGCCAAGGCCGCGCTGGACGACCCGAGGGTACGGTCGTTGCTGGTGGTCGAGGCGATCGAGGATGTCATCGACTGGCACCGGCGAGGGCTGTTGCCGTTCACCGCTGGGCTCGCGGAGGATCCGCGGACCCGGTTCGTCCGGGCCGACTTCTTCGCGGCGGTCGCCGGCGACACCGGCTTCGACGCCGACGCACCCGGCCGGCGGTTCGACGCCGTACTGCTCGACGTCGACCACTCCCCGCGCAACGTGTTGCACCCCAGCCACGCCTCCTTCTACACGCCGGTCGGGCTGCGCCGGCTGGCCGCGCTCCTGCGCCCGGAGGGCGTCTTCGCGCTGTGGTCGGACGACCCGCCGGACGCCGAGTTCACCGCGACCCTCAGCCAGGTGTTCACGACGGCGCATGCCCACGTGGTCCCGTTCGCCAACCCCCTGACCGGCGGCCAGTCCGCCAACACGGTCTACGTAGCCCGCCCCTAACCTCCCACCCCACCCCCTCCCCGGCGTCACCCGCCCACGCCTCGCCCGCGCCCCCGCCCCCGCACCCCGCCCGCGCCCCGCCCGCGCCCCCGCACCGCTCCCCCGCGTCGATCTTGCACATTCTGTCGTCGTTCTGCCCCGTAGGTACCTTCTGTCGGGACAGGAAGTGCAAGATCGGCCGCGGGTCGGGCGAGGCCCGCGTCGATCATGGAGTCGTGGTGGGCGAAATGTTCATCTATGCCCCATTTGTGAGGCACCACAACTCCATGATCGACGCGGGGCGCGAGGGCGCGAGGGCGCGGGCTTGTGTTTTGGGGGGGCGGGATCGGGAAGGGGAGCCTTGGAGTCGCCGCATCGCGCCGCGGCTGGTCACTGGAGGTTCTGATGCGTGCCATGCTCTGGGTCGTCGGCGTTGTCGCCGGCGTGCTTATCCTGCTCGGGCTGCTCCTCGAAGCGGTCCGTTGGCTCATCATCATCGGGTTGATCGCGCTGGTCGTGGTGATCGTGCTGGGCGTCGTCAAGGGACGGCAGGCGATGCACCACCAGACCCGGCGACGCTGAGGCGCGGGTCGGCTCAGAACCAGTCCGCGCGCATGTCGAGGGCGGTCCGGTCCCGGCTGTCCAACAGGTCGAACTGCGGGCCGGTGCGGGCCAGCTCGACTGTGAGGAAGTAGCGCGCCGCCTGCCGCTTGCCGGCGTGGAACGCGTCCCCGGTGTCCGCCGAGGGCAGCGCCAGCGCCTGCTCGAGCCACATCCACGCCACCACCACGTGTCCGACGGCCTCCAGGTAGACGCTGGCGTTGGCCAGCGCCAGCACCGGATCACCATCGGCCCAGAGCCGGCGGGTGACCGCGACCACGCGGTCCACCGCGTCGGTGATCCGGTCGGCCCACTCGTCGGCCTCACCGCCGACCCGCCGGGCCCGCTCGATCGTGTCCCGGATCGTCCCGGTCAGCAGGTCGAGACCTGCGCCGCCGCCCATGGTCATCTTGCGGCCCAGCAGGTCCAGCGCCTGGATGCCGTGGGTGCCCTCGTGGATCGGGTTGAGCCGGTTGTCCCGGTAGTGCTGTTCCACGTCGTGGTCGCGGGTGTAGCCGGCACCGCCGAGCACCTGGATCGCCAGGTCGTTGGCGACCAGGCACCACTGCGACGGCCAACTCTTGGTGATCGGGGTGAGCACCTCCAGCAGCAGGTGCGCCCGTTCACGGTCGGCGTCGGCCGGCGCGGTCTTCTCCTCGTCGAGCAGCCGCGCGCAGTAGAGCACCAGCGCCAGCGCCCCCTCCACGTAGCTCTTCTGGGCCAGCAGCATCCGCCGGACGTCGGGGTGGTCGATGATCGGCACCTGCGGTGCGGCGGGGTCCTTGGCGCCGACCGGCCGGCCCTGCGGCCGTTCCCGGGCGTACGCCAGGCTCTTGAGGTAGCCCGTGTAGCCGAGTGCGGTCGCGCCGGCCCCCACGCCGATCCGCGCCTCGTTCATCATGTGGAACATCTGGGCCAGCCCCTGGTGCGCGGCCCCGACGAGGTGGCCCACCGCCCCGGGGCGGCCGCCCGGGGTGTGCCCGCCGTCGCCGAAGGTGAGCAGGGTGTTGGTGGTGCCCCGGAAGCCCATCTTGTGGTTGAGCCCGGCCAGCACCACGTCGTTGCGCTCGCCGAGCGACCCGTCCGGGGCCAGTAGCACCTTCGGCACGATGAACAGCGAGATCCCCTTCACCCCGGGCGGGCCGCCGGGGATCCGCGCCAGCACCAGGTGGACGATGTTCTCGGCCAGCTCGTGGTCACCACCGGAGATCCACATCTTGGTGCCGAAGAGCCGGTACGTGCCGTCGTCCTGCGGCTCGGCGCGAGTGGTGATGTCGGCCAGCGAGCTGCCCGCATGCGGCTCGGACAGGCACATGGTGCCGAAGAACCGACCGTCCAGCATGGGCCGGACGTACGCGTCGACCTGTGCGGCGCTGCCGTACGTGAGCAGCAGGTTGGCGTTGCCGAGGGTGAGCATCGGGTACGCGGAGGTGGCCACGTTGGCGGCCTGGAACCAGGCGAAGCAGGCTGCCGCGACGGCGTGGGGCAGTTGCAGGCCGCCGACCGACTCGTCCAGCCCGGCCGTGAGCAGGCCGGTGCCGGCGAAGCTGTCCAGCGCCTCGCGGATCTGGGGGATCAGCCGCACCCGCTGCCCGTCGAAGGTGGGTTCGGTGAGGTCGGCGGCCCGGTTGTGCGGGGCGAACTGTTCGGTGGCCACCCGCTCGGCGAGGTCCAGCGCGTCGTCGAAGGTCTCCCGGGAGTGCTCGGCGTAGCGGGGACGCTCGACGAGGTCAGACACCCGCAGCCAGTCGTACAGCAGGAAGTTCAGGTCGCGGCGGGAGAGCAGGTTGGACGGCACGGTACTCCTCAGCGGGCACGGGGTGTGTCGGTTCCGGGCGGCGGCCCGCGTCGCCACGGCCCATCCTGACGGATCTCTCGGGCGCACACCACCGCCCGCGGAGGCGGTGACGTGTCGTACCGGCCCGCTAGGGTCCCTGGCCGTGACCGCACCCGGAGACGTCGACCCCGAGGTCCTCGACCGGCTGCGCCCGGTCTGCCTCGGGCTGCCGGAGACCTACGAGGAGCCAGCCTGGGTGGGCACCCGCTGGCGGATCCGCAAGCGGACCTTCGCCCACGTGCTCACCGTCGACCCCGCCCGCCAGCCGGCGCACGCGCGCGCCGCCGCGCTGGACCGGCCGTCCTGTCTGCTGATCTTCCGGTCGCCGCCCGACGAGATCGCCGGTCTCCTGGGTTGCGGGTACCCCTTCTACAAGCCGGAGTGGGGTCCGAACGTGATGGGCATGGTCCTGGACGACGACACCGACTGGGGCGAGGTCGGCGAGCTGCTCACCGAGAGCTACTGCGTCCTGGCGCCGAAGCGGCTCGCCACCCTGGTCGACCGACTCGACTGAGCGCTGACGGTGCCCGTCGGCCGGCGTTCGCGGTGTCCGGCCCGGGGATACCGCGCGGGCGGCGGCCGGGCCGACCGGCGCCGGCGGCGGCGACGTGAGGAGCGGGCCCGTGTCCATGCATCCCACCGAGGAGGATCCTCGGTTGACGCCGGCGCTCACCGAGGACCGGGTGTGCACGGGTGTGACCACGCTGCGGGGGCGCGTCTTCCTGAGCTACCCGTCGGCGGAGGGGCCGGGTGTGCAGGTGGTGGAGGCCCTGCCCGACGGTGGCCGGATCCCGTACCCGGACGCGACGTGGAATCGGGCGGACCAGTCGCCGGACGCGGCGTTCGTGCACGTCAACGGGCTACGGGCCGGCCCGGACGGCCGACTGTGGATCATCGACTCGGGGGCGCCGCAGATCGGCGGCCAGCAGGTTGCCGGCGGCGCGCGGCTGATCGTGGTCGACGTGGACGGCGACCGGGTGGACCGCGTCTACCGCCTCGATGCGGCGGTACGTCCGAGCAGCTACGTCGACGACGTCCGGTTTCACGGCGACACCGCGTACCCGACGGGCGGTGGCTGTACTACCAACCGGCGTCCGGCGGCATGTCCCGGATCGGCACGCGCTGGTTGGACGACCCGACGGTGCCCGCCGACGAGCTGGCCCGCCAGGTGCAGCCGTGGTGCGAGACGCCCAGCACCGGCGGCACGGCGATCGACGCCACCGGCACCGTCTATCTCAGCGATGTGGAACGCCGACGAGTCCTCGCCGTGGCACCGGACCGCAGTGTGTGGACGGTCGTCGCCGACCCTCGCCTGGCGTGGGTGGAAGCTATGTGGCTCGACGCCGACGTACAGCTCTGGATGCCGGCGGCACAACTGCACCTCACCGCGGGGCTCAACGGCGGGCGGTCGGCGGTCGACTATCCGATCCGGGTCTACCGGATGCCGGTGGAAGCTGGCCCACCTCCGGTGGACCATTCCTGAGCGTACGGTCCGGGCGTGCACCCCAGGGGTGCCGAATCTCGGTGGAGCGGTCGGGCCCGATCGGTGACCATCGGGGTGTGTCCGTACCCGTCCGTCAGATCCGTGCGCGCCACTCGGCCGACACGATCACCGTGTACCAGGCGTACCCCCCGGAGGTCGCGCTGCCGGCGGTCGCCGCCGGCCGATTCGTGGCGCCCTTCAAGCGGGACCGGATGACCTGGATCAAGCCGTCCTTCCGGTGGATGATGTACCGCTGTGGCTGGGCCAGGAAGCCCGGCCAGGAACGCGTGCTGTCCATCGACATCACGCGGGAGGGCTTCGAGTGGGCGCTGGCGCGAGCCTGCCTGAGTCACTACGACCGGGAGGTGCACGGCGACCGGGCGACCTGGTCGCGGCAGCTGAGGAGCAGCCCGGTGCGGGTGCAGTGGGATCCGGAACGGACACTGCACCCGCGTGCCCTGCCGTACCGGTCGTTGCAGGTCGGGTTGTCCGGCGAGGCTGTCGCGCGCTACGTCGACGACTGGGTCGTCGCCGTCACCGACATCACCCCGACCGTGCACCGCGTCCGCGATCTTCTGCGCGCCAGTGAGGAGCGGGCGGCCCGGGACCTGCTGCCGGTCGAGCATCCCTATCCCCTGCCGGCGCAGGTCGCTGCCCGCCTCGACGTGACGAGCGACGGGTAGGCGTCGTCGGTACCCTGTCCCGCATGCATCGAAGCCGCGTGTACGCGTTGCTGATCGACGCTCCCGAGGCGGAGGCCGCCCGCTCGGCGGAGTTCTGGTCGGCGGCCCTGGGCGTGCCCACCCGCACCCATCCCAGCGAACCGCAGTTCGTCGGCCTGCACGAGGCGCTGCCGGGGCTGGTCACGGCGGTCCAGGCGGTCGACGACGTCGCGCGCTATCACCTCGACATCGAGACCGACGACGTGGCGGCCGAGACCGCGCGGCTGATCGGCCTGGGCGCCATTGAGGTGACGCGGTGGCTGGAGTGCCGGATCCTGCGGGCACCCGGTGGCCACCTGCTGTGCGTGCTGCCGGTGGAGAGCCCACCGGAGGTCTTCGCGGCGCAGGCCCGCACCTGGCCGTGAGCCGCCGGGGTTGTCACCGGTCGACGCTAGGGTCACGGCATGGCCGAATTCGTGTTGGTGGCGGGGGCGTGGTTGGGGTCGTGGGCATGGGACGAGGTGGTGCCGTCGCTGCGCGCGGCGGGCCACGGTGCCCATCCGCTGACCCTTTCCGGCCTGGCCGAGAGGCGGGACGCGCCCGCCGGGCAGCAGACCCACGTGCAGGACATCGTCGGTGAGATCGAGCGACGGGGTCTGCGCGATGTGGTGCTGGTCGGGCACAGCTACTCGGGCATCCCGGTGGGTCAGGCCGCCGAGCGGATCGGCGACCGGCTGGCCCGGGTGGTCTTCGTCGACTCGGAGGTGCCGGTCGACGGCGGGTCGTTCGCGTCCGGCTGGTGGCAGGGCCGGGAGGTGTTCGAGGCGCTGCTCGCCGACAACGGCGGCTACTGGCCGCCGGCGGGCCCGGCCGATTTCGACGGCCAGGGGCTCACCGACGGGCAGGTCGCCCGATTCATTGAGGGTGCCACCCCGCACCCGGGAGCGACGCTGACCGAGCCGGCGGTGCTCGATCGTCCGCTGGGCGGGTTGCCGGCGACGTATATCAAGTGCCTGCTCGACGGCCCGGAGCCCAACGACACCGTGGCCGAGCTGTTGACCAGCGAGCACTGGCGGCTGGTCACCATGGCCACCGGCCACTGGCCGATGTTCTCCCAGCCCACCGAGCTGGCCGAGCTGCTGGTGGCGCAGGCCAGCTGACCGCGGCGGCCGGTGTGGTCAGGTCGCCGGGTCGTCGAGGGTCCTGATGTGGCGTACCGGTGACGCGAGCAGCCAGAGCACGGCGACGGTGCCGCCCAGCCCGGCGACGGCCAGGGTCGGTCGCAGCCCGATGGTGGTGCCCAGCGCGCCGCCGAGCAGCGCGCCCAGCGGCCGGATGCCGTAGTTGACGGCGCTGTACGCACCGGCCCGACGGCCTCGCGCGTCGTCGGGCGTGACGGCGGCGATCAGGGCGTTGAGGTTGACGTCCATCAGCATCACCCCGACGCTGGAGACCAGCTCGATGGCCGCCAGCATGGCCACCTTCGCCCAGGTGGGGCCGGTGATCAGGGCGGTCAGCGCCAGCGGCGCGGGAAACAGCACCACACCGATCATCGCGGTGCGGCCGAGCCCGATGGCGCGCGAGATCCGTGGGGCGAGCGCGGCGCCGGCCAGCCCGCCGAGCGCGCCGACACCGAAGGCGACGCCGATGGCGCCGGGCGACAGGTGCAGGTCGTTGCTGGCGTACAGCACGAGCAGCGCGGCGGTGATGAAGGTGAAGAAGTTGACCGTGCTGGTGCAGCCGAGCGCGGCGCGCAGCACCGGGTGGCGCAGCACCAGCACGAGCCCTTCGCGGACCAGGCGGAGTGTGGACGGCTGGCTCGGCGGTGGAGGCGGCTCGGTGACCGGGATGCGACCGAGCAGCAGTGCGGAGCCGAGGAAGGAGACCGCGTCGGCGACGATCGCGACCGGCGCGCTGAGCGCCTGGACCAGCCCACCGCCGACCGCCGGGCCGGCGATGAAGGACAGTGACCGGCTCATGCTCAGCTTGCTGTTCGCGTCCACGTACGACGATCGCGGCACCAGGGCGACGAAGAACGCCTGGTGCGCCATGGCGAACAGCACCGCTCCGATGCCGGTGAGCAGCGCCACCAGGTAGAGCTGGGTGAGGGTGACCGCACCGAACAGGTAGGCCACCGGCAGGCTGAGCAGCACCCCCGCGCGGATCAGGTCCGCGATGATCAGGAGTCGGCGCTTGTGGGTGCGCTGGTCCACCCACGCGCCGAGGAACAGGCCCAGCAGGTTGGGCAGCCAGATCAGCGCGGTGAGGACGCTGACCTGCGCGGGTGTCGCGGCGAGCAGGGTGACGGCGATCAGCGGCAGGGCCAGTTCGCTGATCCGGTCACCGAACTGGGAGATCGTCTCGCCGATCCAGAAGGTGCGGAACCGCCGGTCGCGGTGCAGGGCCGGTGGGGGCGCGGTGTCGACGGTGGTCATGACGCGGGCCGGTCGTCGCCGGGATCGGGCAGCAGGTAGCGCAGCATCCGCACGAGTTGGGCACCGGCCGGTGGCGTGTCGTCGTCCTTGCGTAGCACGTACGGGGCGAGCAGCTCCTCGATCGCGGTCTCCAGGTGCCGCAGCTCGTCGGGGGTGGCGAGGAACTGCGTGTCGGCCAGTCCGGCCAGCCCGCGCCACTCGTCGTTCAGCCGGGGTTCGTCGTGCAGCATCCACTGTTGTGGTGTCTCGGCGTACCGGGCGAACATCTCGCCGCGCAGCTGCCGGCCGGCGGCCTGCCCCTCGGCGTCGTCGGGCGGCGTGAAGCGGAAACCGCGGGAGGCCGCCCGCCACCAGCGTTCCCGCTTGTTGGCGGTGCCCTGGGCGTCGAGGACCAGGCCGAACGTGGCGAGGTGCCGCAGGTGCCAGCTGACCACCGACGGTGTGGCGCCGACGTGCGGCGAGAGCCCGGTGGCGGTGGCCGGGCCGTGCCGCTGGAGCCGGTCGAGGATGGCCAGCCGGACCGGATGGGCCAGTGCGCGCAGGGCCTGCGGCTCGGTGATCTCGAAATCCCCGTACGGATTCTTGAGAGACATGTTTCGAAAGTAGTCTCTCAGATCAGTCGGGGCAACCCCGGCACCGTCGTCAGCTCACCCCCAGTCGAGCCAGCGGCTCGACCAGCTCGCGCTCCTCGTAGCTCAGGTGCGACAGCAGGGTGTCGGTCAGCAGGTTCACCGCGGCGCGCAGCGCGGCCAGACCGTCCGGCGCTCCGACGTACGCGACCAGTGCCTGATCGACCCCCTCCAGCACGTCGTGGATGACGTGGTGCTCCTGCTCCAGCCGGTCGATGACCGGACGCAACCGCGGGTCGGCCTGCCGCAGCCGCGGAAAGAGCGCCTGGTCCTCGATCGTGTGGTGGGTGGTGACGATGCGGCAGTACGACTCGCAGTAGGCACCGAGCGTCCACCGGTTCTGCCGCATGGTCATCGTGTTGATGTGGGAGCGGGCGGCACCGGCGTCGATCTCACCGGCGGCGACCTGCTCGATGAGGTCGTGGATCTGGGCCAACTCGCCGCGCAGGCCGTCGTGCACCTGTACCAGGTGCTGACCGTTGGCCTGCTCGTGCGCGGTGTAGGTGCGCGTCGGATCGGGCGCCGGCCCGGTCGGGCGGGCCGACTCGTCCCAGACCTGGCGGTCGCTGAGCCGCCGGCCGTCGTCGGGCGTCGGCACCACCGCGAAGGCCCCCGCGGTCACCCTCGCGCGGGCCGGCCGCGCGGGAGGCGCGACGACCGCCGCCGGCTGCGTCGCCGCGACAGGTTCGGCGGGGGTACGCGCCAAAGCGCCGCCACGATCGCGTTCGGCCGCCACCAGTTCGCGCACGGCGGGGGCCACCTCGCCGGCGAACCGGCGCAGGGCGTCGGGGTCGTCGCTGGCGAGGATGAACGTGCCGACGCCGTCGCCCAGCGCCAGCTCGGTCAGCTCCCGCACCCACTGCTCGGCCGGCCCGTCGAGCGGGCCGCGGCCGACGGTCGAGAACGTGCCGGAGATGTTGAGCAGCCGGCGGACGTCCCGGGGCGAGCGACCCGCCTCCCGCGCTGCCTCGTCGATGATCGCGTTGCCCTTGGCCAGGTCACCGGGCTGGAGGTAGCCCAGCGAGGGCAGCCAGCCGTCGGCCCGACGTCCGGTGAGCTGGAGCATGCGCGGCTTGTACGCGCCCAGCCAGATCGGCACCGCGTGGGCGGGGGCGGGACCGCGCTTGGCGCCGACGACCCGGTGGAACTCGCCGTCGACACGAACGCCACCGCGCGCCTCGGCGTCCCACATCTGCCGGATGACCTCGATGGCCTCCTCCAGCGCCCGTACACCCTCACCCGGGGTCAGCCGTCGACCGCCCATCGCCTCGATGGCGTCCCAGAACGCCCCCGCGCCGAGACCCAACGCGACCCGACCGCCGGTGAGCAGGTCGAGGCTGGCGATGCTGCGGGCGAGCACCGCCGGCGGGCGCAGCGGCAGGTTCGTGACGTTCGCGGACACGTGCACCCGACTGGTTCGCGCCGCGACGAAGCTCAGCAGCGTCCAGGTGTCCAGGAACCGCGGCTGGTACGGGTGATCCTGGAAGGTCACCAGGTCCAGGCCGGCCTGCTCGGCCAGGACGGCGAGGCCGACGGTGCGGTCCGGATCATCCGTGCCGGGTGTGGTGAACGAGCCGAAGACCAGGTCGTGGCCGTAGTCGCTCATCTGCGAGCCTCCCGTTCCGGGTAACGCGTCATAACCTCAACCTTATGTCATACAGAACATCTGCTTCCAACAAGGTATGCCGAACTGCGGTATTGTCGGGGTATGACGGGTACCACTGACCGGCGGGACCGGCCCGATCCGCTCGACGACGACCTGGGCTGGATGCTCGGGATCGTCTTCCGGGGCTACGTCCGGGCGGCCGAGCACGCCCTGGCCGACTTTCCCAGCGGCCCGCGCGGCTACCAGGTGCTCACCGCCGCGGTCAACGGACCGGCCCGCAACCAGGGTGCGATCGCCGAGGAACTCGGCATCGACCGTACGGTGCTCACCTACCTGATCGACGACCTGGAGCGTCCCGGGTTCGTCGCCCGTCGCGCGGACCCGGCCGACCGGCGCAGCCGGCTGGTCGACGTCACCGACGCCGGGCGGGCGGCCTGGGAGCAGCGGCAGCGGGCGCTGCGGCAGGTCGAGTCGCACCTGCTGGGGGCGCTCACCCCAGCCGAGTCGGCGACGCTGCGGGCCCTGCTGCAACGGGTCGCCTGTTCGGCCCAGGCGATCGACCCGCTACGCGACCTCTGCCAGGTGGTGGAGCAGGTGCAGCCCGAGCCGGCCGCGACCGGGGCCGGTGAGCGCAGGGCCGGACGCCGCCGCGGCACCACCTGAACCTCAGCGTCCGAGGGCGGCCGGCGGTCGGGACGGAGACGGCGGGGCCCGCCGGCGCCACCCGACCGTCGTACGGCGGGTGGCGCTGACGGGCCCCCTGGTGTGCCGGGTCAGCGAACGTGCACGAACACCGGGTTCGAGTAGAACCACAGGTCGTCCCACGGGCTCTCCAGCCCGTCGGCGAGCGGCTCGGCCTCGTCCGTGCTGGTGCCGCGCACCCGCGCGTACGTGTCGGCCTCGACGTCGCGCAGGGTGTGCCGGATGACGTAGTCCGCGCCCTGCCGACGCCAGTCGCGCGGACCGAACCGGGCCACCACCTTGGTGGTGGGGTTGGTGTCGGCGTCCAGGTTGGCGCTCGGCCCGGTGATCTGACCGACTATCAGGTCGACCCGGCGGACCTCGGGGCGGTCCCCGTTGGCGTTCACGCCGTCCAGCGGACGGAACCGGATCTCGATCTCGACATCGGTGCGGCTGCGGCGGCTGACCGTGATGGTCTCGCCCACCTCGGCCGTCCGCCCCTGCGACCTGGCGGTCACGTCGAGGCTACGGATCAGGTCACCGGTGGTCACCCAGATCCGGCCGTTGCGCAGGCCGTCCATGATGTCGCCGTAGTCCTGGCGGGCGTGCACGTAGGTCTTGCTGTACTCGCCCGGCCAGAAGTCCGAGCCACCGCGCGTCCAGTGCACGTGCGAGTCCGAGGTCGCGGTGATCCACCAGCGCCGGCCCTCACCGAGCAGCGAGTCCCAGAGCCCACCGACCCGGGCCGTCATCTGGTCGAAGCCACCGTAGGTGGGGTGGTTGCCGTACCCGCCGCGCTTGCCGCCGTTGAGCGGACCGGCCTGGTGCCCGGGCGCGCCCTCGAAGCCGATGTAGACGTCCGGGGCGGCGTTGTTGCCGTTGCGGAACTCGCGCGGGGTGTCCTGGCCGTATACGCCGAGACCGGGCGCCGAGCGGGACGCGTGGTGGGCGATGACCAGCGGCTTGTGCGGCATCCCCCGCGCGACCTTGAGGAACTCCACCATCTTGGCCTCGGTGTCACGGGCCGGGTCGGTCGGGAACGCGTCGTACTTGGCGAACCGGCTCTCCAGCTCGAAGAGCTGCTTCGCCTCGTCGTCGTGGCGCGGGATCATCAGCGTGTGGTGGTCCAGCGAGGGCGCGTCGAACTCCATGCCCCAGAACTGGAGCACCTCGGGGACCAGCTTGCGCGAGCGCAGCAGGTCCGGGTACGCCTGCTCGATGTTCACCTTCGAGTGGGTCGGTCCACCGTGGTCGGTGCACATGGCCCAGGTCAGGCCGAAGTTCTTGGCCATGATGGCGTTGGTGACGATCGGGTAGACCGCGTCCGCGCCCTTGTGGAAGACGATCGGGCTCTTCGTGGTGTCGAACTCGCCGCTGTACTCGGAGTGGACGTGGTGGTCGCCGGCACGCCACGTCCGGTTGCGGGAGCCGCCCCGGTCGTTCGCCTCGTCGGCCGGCCGGCGCTCCTCGTCGGCCCACGCCGCACCGGCGCCCACCAGCGGGCTGGCGGCGGCCAGCGTCGCGCCGACGCCCGCGTACTTGACCAGCTTGCGCCGGGACAGCTGCGCGTGCTCGGTCTCTTCGGACTGCTTGTCTCTCACGTGAGAGCCTCTCCTCGATCAAGCGGGTGCTCTTTCGATCAAGAAGCCTTGAAGAGGCCGATGAACAGCCGTTGTACGCGACGCGGGGCCACGATGAACACCCTGCTCCGGCCCCGGGTCAGGGCACCTGCCGGACGCCCTGGGCCGTACGGGCGGCCGACGGGTCATCACATCGATTTCCTTTTTGCCTGGTACCGACTGCGGCGCGTCGTGGTCAGATCCGGGCGCGCGGCAGCCAGCCCAGGAATCGGAGCCGCGTCCGGGGCAGGGGCAGCGTCGGCAGATCCTGGGCGGCGGCGACGAGGCAGGAGCCGAGATAGACGGCGAGGGCGGCCCGCGCGCCCCCGAACTCGGCGAGCAGTTGACTCTGCTTGGTCGCGCAGGGCCACTCCCGCCCACATCCGGTGCACGTCCAGCTTGGCGGGCTGGGCAGGTGTCCGGGCAGCGTCGTGCGCCGGTACCGGCCCACGACGCTGTTGTCCGCCCGCACCGCCGGGGCTCGGGGCCCGTGTTGCGATGCGTGGACAGGGACCGGGGGGCGGGCAGCGGGCAGGGGCGAGCCCCGAGTGTACGGCACACAGATCCGCTGTGGACCCGACGGCCCCGTGCCGGCGACCCCGATCCGGGACGAGGCGGGTGTCGAGCGGCGCCGGGCCGACGCCGGCCTGCCGACGCTGGCGAGCTACCTGGCCGAGATGACCACGATCTGCGCCCAGGACACCACCTAGTAGAGCGTCGTGTCTAACGTTCTGGGCATAGGTGGCGGAGTCGGGTGCGGGCGTCGCTGGTGGTGAAGTGCCAGTTCACCTGCCGCTGGTCGGTGTTGGTGCTGTTCTGCCAGGCGGCCAGTTCGGTCTTGAGGACATCGATGTCACAGGCATGACCCAGGAGTTGGTAGGGCTTCTCGTCCATGCACACCACCGGCGCCGCCGGATCATGCGGGCGGGCGTAGACGTTGAACCCAAGAGCAAGCGCCTACGTTGTCACTAGAGAGCCGTTCATGGCAAGAACAGGCAAGCCAGGCTCGACACAAACAACCTGGCAACAGACATCCGCTCGATTGAAAGGAAAAAAAATGAAACCGGTATCCTACGAACGTGCAGCGCAGCTATCAATGGCCTACATCGACTATTACGACCGGTGCAGGGAGGGTAGGTATGATTGGCTTCGAACTGTGCAGCTTACGGAAGCAGAGCGTACTTGCGTCGCCAGTTTTTACCAATACTACTGGGTCGGGGAAGGTCGGGAAGAGACTTTCCCTCATATGCCCGACGAATATCAGAATAAGGCAGTAGCGATAATGCATAAGCACCAGATGAGCGGCCTTCATGCTATAGACAATGTGGCTCCTCATCCAGAACAGCGGCAGTCAACACCACAACCGACGCACGCAACGCCATCGACGTCCGCAACACCAGCCCCGCACCCGGCATCACCGCCAGCACCGCGGCACCTAACACAGCAACAGCAGTGGACGTACTTTGCGCATCAGCAGTCCATGCACTTCCCATCGGCACCGACGCACGCAACACCACCGACGTACGCAACACCGCAGCACCAGCAGACTACTAATCGGAGGCCAGCCGGGCTGTGACCCACGGCCCCGGCGTTGGGAGTGCGGATCTAACGGGTGTTTCCCGCCTGACCCATCGGGCGTTGCGCGCCTGGTGAGGAGGGTGCCGTGATGACCGCGACACTGAACGACCAGACCGGACGTAAGAAGCGGGCGGAGCCGTCGGCGGAGGCGAAGGCCGCCGCCGAGCTGGTCCGGGCGGCGAAGGAACAAGGCCTGTCGCTGACCGGTCCGGACGGGCTGCTGAAGCAGTTGACCAAGACGGTCCTGGAGACCGCGTTGAACGAGGAGATGACCGAGCACCTCGGCTATGAGCACGCCGCGTCCGCCAGGTGCCCACCCGCATCCGGATCGGCACAACATGAGTCGGCTGGGATGGAGTCGGGCAACGTCGCCAGGGCGAAGACGGTGCTGACCGACGCGTCGGGGCCGGTGCAGATCGACGTGCCGCGGGATCGGGCTGGCACGTTCGAGCCGCAGATCGTGCGTAAGCGGCAGCGCCGGTTGTCAGGCGTCGACGAGGTGGTGTTGTCGTTGTATGCCAAAGGCCTCACCACCGGGGAGATCTCGGCGCACTTCGCCGAGATCTACGGCGCCTCGGTCAGCAAGGAGACCATCTCGCTGCACCGCATCGGCTGGTCGGTGCAGGTGCCTCGCATCGGCCCCGTCGAGCGTGACGAGGAGGCGGTCGCGACGTGGCGGCGGGAGGTGTGGCCGGCGGGAAAACGGTAGCGGCGCAGCGCGAGGCGTGATTCTGCTTCGAGGACGAGGCCGGTCAGACGCTGCGCCCACCGAAGGACCGCACCTGGGGCCGACGCGGCCACACTCCACAGATCCCGGTATCGGGCAAGGGCTCCGGACGAGTATCGATCGCCGGCCTGGCCTGCTACAAACCCGGCCAGCGCCCCGGTTGATCTACCGCACGATCACCCATCGGGGCCGCAAGAACGAAAGGCGCAGCTTCGGCGAACGGGACTACATCAGCCTGCTCGACGCCGCCCACCAGCAGCTGCGCGGGCCGATTGTGCTCGTCTGGGACAACCTCAACACCCACATCAGCGTCGCCATGCGGCAGATGATCGCCGCTCGAGACGGCTGACCGTGATCCGCCTGCCCGCCTACGCCCCCGACCTCAACCCCACCGAGCAGGTCTGGTCACACCTCAAGCGCAGCATCGGCAACCTCGCCGTCCGCGGCGTCGACCACCTCCTGGCGACCGTCCGCAACCGGCTCAAGCGCATCCAGTACCGCCCTGACCTACTCGAAGGCTTCTGACCCACACCGGCCTGGTCCTCGAACCCGACTCAAGCCGACCATTCTACTGCCGGTTCAGCGCAGGGCGCGGGCGAGGCGGCGGACCGCCTCGTCCATGAGGTCGGGTGCGGCGGCCGCGTAGGTGAGGCGCAGGTGCGCGGCCGGGGGTTCGGCGGCGTACCAGGGGCGGCCCGGAAAGACGATGACGCCCTCGGCGGCAGCCGCCGCGGCCACCGCCGCGTCGTCGGCGCCGTCGGGCAGGCCGACCCAGAGATGCAGGCCCCCGCGCGGGATCGACCGCGGGTACACGTGGGGAAGGTGTCGACGCAGCGCGGCCAGCAACGCCTCGCGGCGGGCCCGGAGCGCCGTGCTCAGGGCCCGGCGGTGCCGCGGCCACGCCGGGGAGGTGAGGAACTCCAGCGCCGCCTGTTGCAGTGGACCGGCCACGAAGAAGTCGTCGAGCAGGCGGGCCGCCCGCAGGCGGGCACCGGCCGGGCCGCGGGCGCCGATCGCGGCGACGCGCAGCCCGGGCGCGGTCGACTTGGTCAACGAGCGCAGGTAGATGACGTGCCCGTCGGGGTCGTCGGCGGCCAGCGGAGGTGGGGCCGGACCGTCGATGGTGAGGTCGCGCGCGTAGTCGTCCTCGATCAGGAACGCCCCGGCGTCGCGTACCGCGTCGGCGACCTGCGCCCGACGGTCGCCCGCCAGGGTCGCGCCGTGCGGGTTGGCGTGCAGTGGCTGGCAGTAGAAGAGCCGCGCCCCGGTGCGGGCGAACGCCGCGACGAGCTGGTCGGGGCGTACCCCGTCGGCGTCCGCCGGCACCGGCACCACCCGGAGTCCGGCCGCCCGGGCCACGGCCAGCGCGCCCAGGTAGGTCGGCGACTCGACGAGCAGGGCGTCGCCGGGGGCGGAGAGCGCCCGCAGCGCCGACGACAGCGCGGCCTGCCCGCCGGGGCAGATCACCATGTCCTCGGCCCGCAGGCCGGCCCCGGCCTCGCGGGCGAACCAGGCGCGCAGGTCCTCGCGCCCCTCGACCGGCCCGCGCTGCCAGGTCGCGGGCTGACGGGCGGCACGGGTGAGGGCGGCGCCGAGCGCGGCGGCCGGCTGGAGATCCGCGTCCAGGTAACCACCGGAGAGCGGGATCGCACCGGCGCGGGGTAGCGCCAGTAGCGCCTGCATCTCGTCCTCGCCGGCCGGGCGGGGGCCGAGCGCGACGGTCTGCCAGGACAGGTCGGGTACGCGCCGCTCGTCCGGCGGGGCGGCCACGAAGGTGCCCCTGCCGGGTCGCGCCTCGATCAGCCCCTGGGCCACCAACCGGCGGATGGCCTCGGCGACGGTGACCGGCGAGGCCTGGTGCCGGGCGGTCAGCTCCCGGACCGAGGGCAGCCGGGTGCCGGGTGCGGCGGCGGCCACCAGCCGGCGTAGATCTTGGATAACGCGCTGCGCTGCGTTATCGTTCTCCATGAGGGACAAGAGTAGCGCTACTGCAGCCGCCACGATAACAACGGATCGGGCCGGCGGCCTCGCCCTCGGCGCGCTGGGCGTGCTCGGTTTCAGCCTCTCGCTGCCCGCCACCCGCCTCGCCGTGCAGCAGCTCGACCCGTGGTTCGTCGCGTTCGGTCGGGCCGTCGGCGCGGGGCTGCTGGCGTGGGCGTACCTCCGGCTCACCGGCGCGCCGCGGCCCACCCGGGGGCAGTGGCGGCGACTGGTGGTCGTCGCCCTCGGCGTCGTGGTCGGCTTTCCGTTGTTCACCTCACTGGCGCTTCTCACGCAGACCTCGGCGCACGGCGCGGTCGTCATCGCCGCGCTGCCCGCCATGACGGCCGTGTTCGCGGTGCTGCGCGCCGGCGAACGTCCGCCACCGCTGTTCTGGGTCGCCAGCGCCGGCGGACTGCTGGCGGTGCTCATCTTCCTCGGTGCCAGTGGTGCGGTACGCGGCGCGTTCACCCGGCCCGACGCGTTCCTGCTCGCGGCGGTCGTGCTCTGCGGGCTGGGCTACGCCGAGGGTGGCGCGCTCGCCCGCGAGATGGGCGGCGCCCGGACGATCTGCTGGGCGTTGCTGCTCGCGCTGCCCGCGACGGTGCCCATCACGGTCGTCGCCGCGGTGGCCGACCGGCCGCACGCCGACGCCGTCGGGTGGTCGGCGTTCGGCTACCTGACCGTCGTCTCGATGTTCCTGGGCTTCTTCGCCTGGTACGCGGGCCTGGCCCGGGGCGGCATCGCACAGGTCGGCCAGGTCCAGCTCGCGCAGCCGGTGCTCACCCTCGGGTGGTCGGCGCTGCTGCTCGGCGAGAGCGTCACCCCCGCCTCGATCGGGGCGGCGCTGGTGGTGCTGGGATGCGTCGTGGTGATCCAGCGCACCCGCCGGTCGGCGCGCCCGGCGGGTGCGGACCGACCCAGTCCCGCTCGGGTCTAGTCCCGCTCGCGCTCGCGGGCCGTCTGCAACTCGGGCACCGCCGCCTCCAGCAGGTCGGCGAGGCCGCGTAGCTGCTCGGCGACCCGCGTGCCGAGGGGGGTCAGCGAGTATTCGACGCGCGGCGGGATCGCGGTGAGCACCTCGCGGGTGAGCATGCCGTCGCGTTCGAGGGTCTGCAGGGTCTGGGAGAGCATCCGCTCGCTGACCCCGTCGATGCGCCGGCGTAGCGCGTTGAACCGGTACCGGCCCTCGCCGAGCGCGAGCAGGGCGAGCGAGGCCCACTTCGAGGTGACGTCCTCGAAGGCGGCGCGGGAGGTGCAACCCCGCGCGAAGACATCGCTGACGAGTTCCTGGGTAGGCCCCGCCGGGTCCTGGGCCGGCATGTCGTTCACCTCACCAGCCTACCCGACGCTTACCAACCGATAGTGCTGTAGATTCGTAAGTGCTTGCAGACCGTCATCGCCCTACCGGAGGTTTCCATGCCCACCTATGCCGTCACCGGCGCCACCGGCCGGCTCGGCCGCCTGGTGATCGAGCAGCTGCTCGACACCGGCGTGCCCGCCAGCGAGATCGCCGCCATCGTCCGCACCCCGGAGAAGGCCGCCGACCTGGCCGCACGCGGGGTCGAGGTCCGCCGGGCCGACTACGACGACCCGTCGACGCTGCCCGGCGCCGTGGCCGGCGTCCGCCGCCTGCTGCTGATCTCCGGTGACACGCCCGGCCAGCGGGTCGCCCAGCACACCGCGGTCATCGACGCGGCCAAGCTCGCCGGCGTCGAGCGCCTGGTCTACACCAGCATCCTGAAGGCCGACACCACCACGAACCCGCTCGCGCCGGAGCACAAGGCCACCGAGGAGGCCCTCGCCGCGTCGGGCCTGCCGTACACGGCGCTGCGCAACAGCTGGTACACCGAGAACTACACCGACCAGCTCCCGCAGTACCTGCAGACCGGCGCGATCCTCGGCGCCACCGGCGGCAGCAAGGTCTCCGCCGCGCCCCGGGTCGACTACGCGGCCGCCGCGGCGGCGGCGCTGACCCGCGAGGAGGACGGCAACGCCGTCTACGAGCTGGGCGGCACCGCGTTCACCTTCGACGAGCTGGCCGACGCCGTCAGCGAGGTCACCGGCAGCACGGTCGTCCACCGCGACCTGTCGGCCACCGAGCTGGCGTCGACCCTGCAGAACGTCGGGCTCGACGCCGGCACCGCCGGGTTCGTCGCCGCGCTCGACCACTCGATCGCCCTCGGCGAGCTGGCGACCGACAGCGACGACCTCAGCCGGCTGATCGGCCGGCCGAGCACTCCGCTGCGCGACGCCATCCGGGCCGCGCGGGCCTGACCGGCCGCGGTTCGTCCGGGCGGGCCACGGGGGTACGCCCTCCGTCGCCCGCCCGTCGCGCGGTCACTCCGCCTCGTCGTCCGGTTCGGTGAGGTCGGCCAGCATGTCGGCCGCGTCCCGGTTGCCGCTGTCGGCGAGCCGTCGAAGTTCGCCGACATCGGCCCTCTCGGCCGCCAGCTCGACGAGCTGGTCGACCGCGTCCCGGTCGCCGTTCGCGGCCCGTTCCCGCATGCCGACAAGATCAGAATCTGACACGCGCACCCCTCTCCCCACCGAAACCTAGACCAGCCGAGGTCGCCCCGGACGGTGGAACGCCCGACCGCGCTCGGCTCAGGTCGCTTCCGGTTCCGGGGATGCGGTGAGCAACCCGGTCAGCAGGCTGCGCAGCGCCCGCTCGAAGAGGTCCGTGCGGGGCGGTGCCGCCGGGAGTTGGCGGAACGCCGTGACCAGGTGCGGGTACGCCGCGAGGTCCGCGCCGGCGAAGCCGGGCGGCTCGGCCGCCTCGCTGCGGGCGAAGAGGCTCACCACGCCGGTCATCATGGCGATCGCCTCGAACTTGGCGGTGACGGCGCACCCCACGGGTTCCAGGATCCGGATGCAGGTGTCGAACCAGGCCAGGCTCTCGGGGCCGACGCCGGACGGCCGGTGAATCACGTCCAGCAGCCACGGGTGGGCGCGGAACAGTGCCAACTGCCGGCGGGCCAGCAGCAGCATCGTGTCCAGCCAGTCGACCTCCGCCCGCGGGTACGGCCGCAGCTCCCCCACGACCCGGTCCGTCATCAGGTCCAGGAGGTCGTCGCGGGACGACAGGTACCGGTAGAGCGAGCCGGCGCCGGTGCCGAGCACGTTGGCGACGGCGCGCATGGACACCGCGGCGATCCCCTCGGCGTCGGCCAGGGTGATGGCGGCCGCGACGATGGCCTCGCGGCTGTGCGTCGGGGCGGGGCCACGGCTGCCCCGTTCGGGTCTGGCCCAGATCGGCTGCCGGTCGGTGTCGCGGTCGCCGGGTCTCCGGGGTGCGTCGGTCACCGACCCACTCTAAATTGCGAACGATGTTCGCAGTTAACGGGTCCGTCCGCGTTCCTTGATCTTGGCTAGGCTGGCGGCCATGCCCCCGCACCGCCGGCCCGCGCTGGCCGACGCCTGCGCGCGGCTCGCCCGATCACGTCCCTGCGAGATCGGCATCGTCGTCGTCATCCTCGCCAACGGGATCGTCCTCGGCCTGGAGACGTACGACGGGCTGATCCCCGCGGGCACCGCGCTGCACGGACTGGAGCTGCTGTTCCGCGCCGTCTTCGTCGTGGAGATCGGCATCCGGCTGGCGGCCTACGGCCGACGTCCGCAGGACTTCTTCCGGCACGGCTGGAACGTCTTCGACTTCGTCGTGATCGCGGCCATCTTCATCCCGGGCCTGCACGGCGACTCGGCGCTCCTGCGCGTCGTGCGGGTCGCCCGGATGGTCCGGCTGGTGCGGTTCTCGCCGGGCCTACGCACCATCGTCTCCGCGCTGTGGCGCAGCCTGCCGGGCGTCACCGGGTTCCTCGCGCTGGCCGTGGTGACGCTCTACGTGTACGGGATGGCCGGCTGGCTGATCTTCGGCAACCGCTACCCCGACGAGTACGGCGACATCGGACGGTCGCTGCTGACGTTGTTCGTGCTGCTGTCGCTGGAGACACTGCCCGACCTCATCGAGCAGGGCCTGGCCATCTCACCGTGGACGGTGCTCTACTACGTCAGCTACGTGGTGATCACCGTCAACCTGCTGCTCAACATCCTCATCGCGGTCATCGTCAACTCGATGGAGGAGGCACGCCGGCTGGAGATGACCGAACGGCTGGCCCCCGGCTACGACGAGGACGGCGACGGCGTACCCGACGAGGTGGACCGCATCGCGCTCACCCAGCGACTGGACGACCTGCGGGCGGTCATCGCCGAGCTGGAACGGGAGCTGCGCATCGACCGGGAGGACGGGCACGGCCGGGCGCACCGCGAGGACGCCCACTCCAGGCGGTGATCCGGCGCCGTCCTGCGGCGTACCGTGGAAGCGCCATGACCTCCGAATCCAGCGCCATCCGTGCGGACCTCCGTCGACGACGTGACGAGACCGCGGCCCAGGTGGCCGCACTGGAGGACGACCTGCGGAGCCTCTTCGAGGCGTCCCGGTCGTCCAACGCCGACGACGAACACGACCCCGAGGGCAGCACGATCGCGTTCGAACGGGCACAGCTCACCGCCGTCCTGGACGCGGCACGCCGGCGCCTCGCCGATCTGGACGCGGCCCTGGACCGCGTCGACGCCGGTGGCTACGGCGTGTGCGAGCGGTGTTCCCGCCCGATCCCGGCCGAGCGGCTGGCCGCCCGCCCGTCGGCGCGTACCTGTGTGGCCTGCGCCAATCGACGGTGACGGCGCCCCACCGGACCAGGCGGGCCGCCGTCACCGTGCAGGTGGTCAGCTGGCGCAGCAGCCGCCGGCGGACGCGCTGTCGACGGCGACGAGGCTGAGCAGCCCTCCCGTGACGCCGGTCGCCAGCCCTCGTCCGGCCGGCTCGGGCTCCGCCGCCGACGCGCAGCAGCTGTCGCCGGTCGCCGAGTCGGCCGCGGTGCTGGTGCACACGCCAGTCTCGGGAAGGTCGAGCTGGACGTCGCGGGCGGCGGCCCAGTCCCCGGCGAGGGCCGCGACGACGGAACGGACCTGCTGGTAGCCGGTGGCCATGAGGAACGTCGGCGCCCGACCGTAGGACTTCATGCCGACGGCGTGGTAGCCGCTCTCCGGGTGGGTGAGTTCATCGACGCCGTGCGGAGGCACGGTGCCGCAGGAATGCTCGTTCGGGTCGATGAGCGGGGCGAGCGCGCGGGTGGCGCCCAGCACCGGGTCCAGGTCCAGCCGTAGCTCGGAGGTGATCGAGTGGTCGGGGCGGAAGCCGGTGGCGGCGACGACCCGGTCCACGAGCACCGACTCCTCGCCGCCGTCGGCGTGCCGGACGACCACCTTGACGCGCCCGCCGGCCGGGGTGAGGGCGTGCACCCAGAAGCCGGTGAGCAGCCGGATCCGGCCGGCGTCGACGTGCTCGCGCAACCGCGAACCGAGCGCACCGCGCGCCGGCAGCGCGTCGGCGTCCCCGCCGCCGTACGTCCGCGCGGGCGTGGCGGTGCGGATCGCCCAGGTCACCTCGGTGTCGGGCTCGGCGGCGGCCAGGTCCGCCAGGGACAGCAGGGTGTTCGCGGCGGAGTGGCCGGCGCCCACCACGAGGGTGTGCCGGCCGGCGAAGCGGTCCCGGTCGACGCCGAGCACGTCGGGCAGCGCGTGCTCCAGGTACGCGGCGACATCGGCCTCACCCCGGGCGGGCAGGCCGGACGCCCCGAGGACATTCGGGGTGCCCCAGGTGCCGGAGGCGTCGATGACGGCGCGAGCCAGCAGCTCGGTGCCGTCGGCGAGGCGGACCAGGAACGGGGTGGTGTCGCGGCCGGCGCTGCGCAGCCGGTCGAGGCCGAGGCGGCTGATCGCCTGGACCCGGGCGCCGTAGCGCACGTGCGGCTTGAGCTGCGGCAGCTCCGCGAGCGGCTGGAGGTAGGCGGTGGCCAGCTCCGCCCCGGTCGGCAGTGCTTCCGGGTCGGGGGCGACCCAACCGGCCTCGTCGAGGAGCCGACGGGCGGCCGGGTCGATGTTGTAGCGCCAGGGTGAGAAGACCCGGACGTGCCCCCACTGCCGCACGGCGGCGCCGGGGGTGTCGCCGGCTTCCAGAACGGTGTACGGCAGGCCGCGTTCGTGCAGGTGAGCGGCGGCGGCGAGACCGGTCGGGCCGGCACCCACGACCACGACGGGAAGGTTGTCCAGAGCGTTCATCGGGAGACTCCTTGTCAGGTGACGGTGGGGCTGCGGCGTTCCAGCAGGACGACGTCGCGCCAGCGGCCGTGGTGGCGGCCGACCCGCTCCCGCACGCCGATGACGCGGAAGCCGGCCCGCTCGTGCAGGGCCAGGCTCGGGGTGTTCTCCGGGAAGATGCCGGACTGGATCGTCCAGATGCCGGCGGCCTCGGTCGACGCGATCAGCGTGTCGAGCAGCAGTCGGCCGACCCCGCGCCCCTGGGCTGCCGGGTCGACGTAGACGGAGTGTTCGACCACTCCGGCGTAGACCGGGCGGCTCGATGTCGGGGTGACGGCGATCCAGCCGAGGATGGTGTCGTCGGGCTCGACGGCCACGAAGCGGTGCTCGGTCAACCGGCTGGCGTCGAACGCGGCCCAGGTCGGGGCGGTCACCTCGAAGCTGGCGTTGCCGGCGTCGAGGCCGGCCTGGTAGATCGCCAGGACCCGGTCGGCGTCACGGGTGGCCATCGGACGCACGGTGAGGGTGGCCATGGGCGGGCTCCGTTCGGTGTCGGCGCGCTTCGCGGGCACTGTCTCGACGTCTGTCGAATCAGACACTTGCACACTGATTAGATCTCTGTCAACCTAGAGCAATGTCGAAACAAGCGGCCGTGGACGCGCCCTGCTGCCCGCCCCTGACCGAACGGCGTGTGCCGGCCGAGACCGCCGCCGTGCTCGCCCCCGCGTTCAAGGCGCTCGGCGACCCGGTCCGTCTCCAACTGATGTCGATGATCGCCTCGGCCGAGGGCGGGGAGATCTGCGTGTGCGACCTGACCCCCGCGTTCGACCTGACCGGCCCGACCATCTCGCACCACCTGCGGACGCTGCGCGAGGTGGGGCTCGTCGACGCCGACCGCCGCGGCACCTGGGTCTACTACCGCGCCCGCCCGACCATCCTGCGCCAGCTCGCCGGGTTGCTCGGCGCCCTGCCCGCCGGTGACACAGTCGACGAGCCGCCGCACCAGGCACCGGCCCGACGGGATTGTTCGTGAGCACCGGCACGATCCCCCGGACCGACCCGGCCGGGAGTGCGGTGGTCGGTCGCCTCTCCCGACTCGACCGGTTCCTGCCGGTCTGGATCGGGCTGGCCATGGTCGCCGGGCTGCTCCTCGGCCGGCTGATCCCCGGCCTGGACAGCGCGCTCGACTCGGTGACGATCAGCGGCATCTCGCTGCCCATCGCGATCGGCCTGCTGATCATGATGTACCCGGTGCTGGCGAAGGTCCGCTACGACCGGCTCGACACCGTCACCGGTGACCGGCGGCTGCTGGTGTCCTCACTGGTCCTCAACTGGCTCGTCGGTCCCGCCGTGATGTTCGCCCTGGCCTGGATCTTCCTGGCCGACCAGCCCGCGTACCGCACCGGTCTGATCATCGTCGGCCTGGCCCGCTGCATCGCCATGGTCATCATCTGGAACGACCTCGCCTGCGGCGACCGGGAGGCCGCCGCCGTCCTGGTCGCGCTCAACTCCGTCTTCCAGGTCGTCGCCTTCGGCCTGCTCGGCTGGTTCTACCTCTCGGTGCTTCCCGACTGGCTGGGGCTACCCGGCGCCGAGCTGACCATCTCCGCCTGGGACATCGCCCGCAACGTGCTCATCTTCCTCGGCATCCCGCTGCTCGCCGGCTACCTCACCCGCCGCCTCGGCGAACGCGCGAAGGGCCGCACCTGGTACGAGGCCCGCTTCCTGCCCAGGATCGGCCCCGCCGCCCTCTACGGCCTGCTGTTCACCATCGTGATCCTGTTCGCCCTCCAGGGCGACGCCATCACCAGCCGCCCCCTGGACGTCGCCCGCATCGCCCTGCCCCTGCTGGTGTACTTCGCGCTCCTGTGGGCCGGCTCCTACGCCCTCGGCCGGGCCATCGGTCTCGGCTACGAACGCACCACCACCCTGGCCTTCACCGCCGCCGGCAACAACTTCGAACTTGCCATCGCCGTCGCGATCGGCACCTTCGGCGTCGCCTCCGGCCAGGCCCTCGCCGGGGTCGTCGGCCCGCTGATCGAGGTGCCCGTCCTGGTCGGACTGGTCTACGTCTCGCTGTGGGCGCGCCGCCGTTTCTTCACCACCGGATGATCGAGAGGCACCATCATGAGCGACAAGCCCAGCGTCCTGTTCGTCTGCGTGCACAACGCCGGCCGGTCCCAGATGGCCGCCGGCTGGCTGCGCCACCTCGCCGGTGACGCCGTCGAGGTCCGCTCGGCCGGCTCCGCGCCGGCCGAGACGGTCAACCCCGCCGCCGTGCAGGCCATGCGGGAGGTCGGCATCGACATCACCGACCAGACCCCCAAGCTCCTGGAGTACGCCACCGCGGAGTCGTCGGACGTCATCATCACGATGGGATGTGGGGACGCCTGCCCGGTCTTCCCCGGCAAGCGCTACGAGGACTGGAAGCTCGATGACCCGGCCGGCCAGGGCGTCGAGGCCGTCCGACCGATCCGCGACGAGATCCGTGACCGGGTGGAGAAGCTCCTCGCCGGGCTTGCCCGCTAGGACCTCCCGCACACCACGCGCCGGGACGGCGTCTCAGCGGCCACCGGCGGCCAACTCGGCGAGCATCCCCTCGCAGCTGCGGACGACCACCTCCGCGCCGCGTCGCTGGGCCAGTGGGAGCACCGGATCCTCCGCCCGGTCCCGCCACCGCCACTGCGCGTCGGCGGCGACCTCCCAGAGCCGTTGCGCGGTCGCCTCGTGCTCGACGCCGAGTCGGGCGGCGAGCCCCACCCCGTCGCCGCCGATCAGCCGCTGCGCCTCCGCGGCCAGCTCGGCGTCGAACCCGAGTCGGGTGTGGCGCAGCGCCACCAGCAGGCGCAACTCCCGGAACTCGTGGGCGCCGGCGAGGATCTGCTCGATCGCGCCGGCCAACTCGTCGGAACCCCGCACCGGTTCGGCCCGCAGCAGGGCCTCCACGGCGGCCAGCGCCGACCGGGCTTTGAGCGTGTCGCGGCGGTCGATGAAGCAACGGGTCATCGACTCCCGCAGCTCGGTGAGCCCGCTGCGCCGGATGAGTTCGGCGGAGAGCTTCACCCGGTCGTCGAAGCCGGACCGGATCAGGGTGGTCGCCAACCGGATCCCGAAGAGCCCGAAGCGGTCCAGCAGGGCGGTGCGCAACTGCGGGTCCATCGCGACCGGCAGTTCGCCACGGCTGAAGCGGTCGGCGGAGAGCAGGTGGGCGTCCAACTCCGCCCGGGGCACCCGGGCCAGCGTCGCGAGGGCGGCGACATCCGACTCGCTGAGCATCCGACCGGCCAGGCCGATCGACCCGCTGCACGCCACCACGTTCACGGCGAGGGTGCCCACCCGGGGATCGCGGTAGTGCCGTCGAGCCAGTTGACGTGCGGTGAGCAGGCCGTCGATCCGGCCACCGCCGGTCTCGTCGGCCCGGGACAGCACCATGATCACGTTCACCGGGGCGGCCTGACCGACGGCGCTGTCCCGGCCGGACTCCAGCACCCGCAGATCGCTGTCACGACCATCGCGGGTCAGGAACAGCACCGCGTCCGCGTCGCGCAGCACCCGATCCATCACCGACACGCGACCCCGCTCACCGGCGCCGGTCAACGCCGGGGTGTCGATCAGCGTGACCTGGCGCAGAGCCCGCGTCGGCCACTGCACCACGATGTCGCGTACCTCCCCCGCGCGCCAGCCCAGATCCACCCGCATCCCGGTCGCCGACTTCACCACGGTCAGCTCCTGCGCGGGCTGACCGACCGGGTACGCGGTGGCGCGCGGCGCGGCGCCGTCCTCGTACCAGGTGAAGGCGCCATCGGCGCCCTCGACCGGCGCGACCTCCTCACCCATCAGCGCGTTGAGCACCGTCGACTTCCCGCACCGCCAGGGGCCGGCGACCGCGATCCGCAGCGGCTCCTCCAGCCGGGCCACCTGGTGGCGCAACTGCCCGACGGCCCGGGGATTGTCCCGGTAGAGGTCGAGGGCCTGGTGCAGCAACCCCCACGCCGCCTCGTCCAGACGCACCCCGACGGTCATGCCCGAGGCTCCAACTGCACCCCAGTGGCACGGGCACCGCTCACCTGTTGGGCCTGCTCGTAGAGCGCGGCCAACCGGGTCATCTTCAGTCGGATCTCGCGCTGCCGCTGCTCGCGTAGGGCGACGTCGGTGTCGGCCTCCTGCTTCGCGCTGCGGAACGACTGGACGATGGCCTCCTGAAGCTCCTCGGTGAGCCCGGTGAAGTGGTCCCGCAGCATCCGCTGCACCTGCCGCACGGCGTCGCGGCAGTCCCGGATGACGCGCACGAAGACGTCGTCGACGTGCCGCTGGATGGCCGTCTTCACGGTCGCCTGCCGACGGCGCAGCAGTTGCTTGCTCTCGTCACGGATGCTCTTGCCGCCGAACAGCGCGCCGATGCCGACCGAGACCGGGTTGATCATCGGCATTCCGGCCAGGGTCGTCGCCAGGCCGAACATCAGCATGCCGCCGTACGAGCCCTTCATGCCGGTGAACAGCTTCTGACCGGTGGTGAACCGGTCGACCTTCGGCCGCTCCAGCTCGGGCAGTCGTTCGCCGATGTCGTCCGGCATCGTCATCGACCACGGTGGCAGCACGTCGTAGCCGTAGCGGGTGAAGTTGGCAGCCACCCGGCGGGCGATCCAGTCGCAGCGCTGGATCAGCCACTCGTGGTTCGCCTCCGCCGCCTCCACCAGGCTGCGCTCCAGCCAGTCCTGGAAGGTGTCCCAGGCGACCAGCGGATCCGCCGTGTCGAACGCCTCGTCCACCGCCCGCAGGATCTGCCGGGTCCGGTCACGCAGGTCGTACTCGATGTCGGAGAGCAGGTCGGCGACCTCGTCGTTCAGGGTGTTCTGCCAGCGGGTGGAGCAGCGGCGCAACTCGTCCACCTCACGCTGGGCGGCGTGCAGACGGGAGATCGGCCCGGACTGCTCCTCGGCCTCCTGGGTCGCCAGCTCGGCACGCAGCGGCGCCGCCAACTGCTCCACCACCGTCCGGGCCACCGCCTGCACCGCCACCCGGGCCACCTGATCGGCCTTGCCGGACATGTCCCGCTGCAACCGGGCGATCAGCGCGGGGAAGCCGGACTCCGCATTGAGGACCCGGTCATCGGCGGCGGCCGCGCGCAGCCGCAACGCCGCCGAGACCGGGATGACCGGCGCCGGGATGCCGGCGTCGGCCAGGTGCTGCCGGTTGCGCTCGGCCACCGCACGCCAGTCCGCCACGAGGTCGGTCTTGCTCTGCACCACCACCACGTTCGGGTGCGAACGCATGACGTGCAGCAGCATGTCCAGCTCGGTGACGGAGAGTTCCCGGGTGGAGTCGGTGACCAGCAGTACCGTGTCCGCGCGGCCGGGAGACGCGACCGTACCCGCGCCACCGACAGCGGCGACCTCGTCGGTGCCGGGAGTGTCCACCAGCACCAGTCCGGCACTGAGCAGGGCGCGGGGCACGCCGATCTCGACGTACGCCGGACCGCCCCCCGGCCGACGCCCGACGGTGCCGGCCACCCCCGCCGCGACCTGGTTGAGCGCCACCGGCGTCCGCTCGATGGCGACGGCGGCCGCGGTGCCGGCGGGCCGCCCCGGCGCCGGTGGCGGAGCCTGGGCCACCGCGGCGTACGCGGCCTCGGCGTGCTGCACCACGGTCGGCAGGACGGTGGTGCGACCGTCGCCCACCGGGCAGGCCGGCGCGTTGATGATCGCGTTGATCAGCTGACTCTTGCCCTGGTTGGGCTCGCCGACGACCAGGACGCGCAGCTTCGGGTCCAGCAGCTGGGCACGCTTCTGCCGCACTGTCTGGAGCAGGTCGTCCCGCCCGTGAGAGCTGCACGTACGGGCGATCTCGTCCAGCACGTCCAACCAGATCCCCGCCATCACCGCACCAAGTGTGCTGATTTCGGCTCAATTATCAAGAGGGACCGGTTGGGGAACTGGAGAGGGCCGGACCGCCCGATACGGTCCGACCCCCCGCTCCAGGTGGGAAAACCCGTCAGAGCAGGCCCCCGGTGATACCGAGCAGGCCGTGGTCCGACGAGGCGGGGCCACCATCGTGCGTGTCGCCGAGCACACCGTCGGTGACGCCGCCGGTCACGTCACCGACCGTGCCGGTGACACCGGGGAGGAGACCCTCCACCTGGTGCGTCACACCATCCACAGTGGACGGAACATCCAGCGGCGGGACGACGCCGCCGTGGTCACCGAGGCCCAGCCCGCCCAGAGTCTCGCCGACACCGAGGGAGCCGACGACACCGCCGAGGTGACCCTGGGTGCCGGACAGCACGCCACCGGTCACGTCGCCGCCCAGCAGGCCGTGGTCGGTGGTGTCGAGCAGACCGGCCGGGTGGCCGACGGTGCTGGTGACGTCGCCGAGCACCGGGTCCGCGATGCCGTCCACCGGCTGCACCACGTCGGCGTCGAGGGTGTGCGCCACGTCGTTCACGCCGGTCAGGTCGGTGTCCAGGCCGCTCGGGCCAACGCCCAGCCCGATCCCCGGCAGCACGGTGACCCCGGCCGCGACGGTGTTCGGGTCGACCGCGATGGCACCCAGCACGCCCGCCTTGACGTCCACTCCGCTGGGCGAGCTGGTGATGCTGATCTGCTGGGCCACACTCTGCAGCTGGCCGACCACGTCAGTGGTGTCGGTCACCAGCGGGTCCAGTCCGAGGTGGCCGATGGCCGGGGCGAGCGGCGCGACCGCCCCCGGCGCGTAGTCGACCACCAGCGGGACGACGTCCTGCACGTCCGCGGCGGTGATGTCGGTGAGCCCCGCGGCGTGCAGCGCACCCTCCGGGTCGAGGTCGAACGCCGACCGCGCGTCAGGGTTGGTCAGCAGGTCGAGCACGAAGTCGTGGAGGGTCTGTTGCGAGTCCATGTGCCGGTTCTCCTCGGATGTGGCGTCAGCGACCGTCTTGCGTCGACACGAACGCTACGAGTGGGGGGCGCCCCCGGACATCGGGGCTCGACCCGCATCCGATCCGGCTGAACTAGGGGCTCCGTCGCCTCGTACGTTAGGGGGAGATGGGGAAACCGTCCCAGCCAGATTAGGGTCCCGACCAGGGAGCGATCTCTGGTACGAACGTAGGAGCCCGCGGGGGGTCGCCGGGGGTGGTCGTCGGCGCGAGCGCCACCGACCGGCCACCTCACGGGGAGAGAAGAGACGGATGCGGTACGTCCTGGGGATAGACATCGGAAGCACCAACACGGCCGCCGCCGTCGCACGGCGTAACGGCACGACCTGGACGCGCCCCGAGCCCGTCGGGCTGGGCGCCGACTCGCCCCTCGTCCCGTCGGTGCTGTACCTGTCGGAGGACGGCTCGTTGCGCGTCGGTGAGCCGCCGACCGACGACGGCAGCCGCACCACCCGGGACTTCGTCCGCCGGATTGGCGACGACGTGCCCCTGCTGCTGGGCGGCGAGGCGTGCGCGCCGCAGACACTGACCGCCGAACTGGCGGGGTGGGTGGTGGAGCGGGTGCACGCCCTGGAGGGCGGGCCCGCCGAGGCGATCGTGCTCAGCCACCCGGCGGGTTGGCGCCCGTACCGGCGGGATCTGCTGCACCGAGCACTGTCCGACCTGGGCCTGCGGCACGTGACGCTGCTGCCCCGCACGGTGACGGTGGCCGAGAGCCACGCCGCCCGCGGGTTCGCGGGTACGACGGCCGCGGTCTACGCCCTCGGCGGCAACAGCTTCGAGGCGGCGCTGGTGCGGCGTACCCCGCGCGGCACGTACGAGGGGTTCGGCACCCCGCAGGGCCTCGACCCGATCGGCGGCGCCGACTTCGACGAGGCGCTGGCCACGCACGTCCGTACCGTGCTGGCCCGGGAGTTGGCGGCCACCGCGCGCCGCGGCACCCAGGCCGCACTACGCGGGCTGCGCGCGGAGTGTGACCGGGTCAAGCGGGAACTGACCGTCGACCTGACCGCCGACGTGGTGCTGAGCCTGCCGGGCGGCGCCGCGCGGATCCCGGTGACCCGGGCACAGTTCGAGGACATGATCCGCCCGACGGTGCAGGCCACCGTCGACCTCCTGCTCCGCACGGTGCACGGCGCCGGCCGGGCACCGGAGCAGCTCGACGCCGTCCTGCTGGCCGGCGGTTCCGCCCGCATCCCGCTGGTCACCGAGCTGATCGGCGCGGCTCTTCCGGTGCCCGTCGAGGTCCAGCCGGACGCGCAGCTGACCGCCGCGACCGGGGCTGCCATGGCCGCCTGCCAGGTGGTGTCGCCGCGCCGGCCCGCGCCGGCCCGCGACCCGGCACCGGTACGGCCCCGGGCGGGCGGTGCCGGTCCCGCGCGGGCCAGCCTCCCGGTGCCGCGCCGCCCGCACCACGACACCACCGTTCCCGCTGCTCCCCCTCCCCGTCCGCCGGTCCGGATCCTCCCCCTGGACCTGCCGAAGGCGTCCCGTCTGGCGTTGACCCTCAGCCGGGGACGCGAAGGATGACCACAATGATCATGAACGACGTCGCCGAGTCCCGACTGCTGCTGGGCAGTGGGCCACGCTCCCTTCTGGACCTGGTCGCCCGGGATCCGAGGGCCGCCCTCACCGTCGGGGTGTCCGGGCCCGGCGGCCACGGCAAGACCGCGCTGCTCGCCGAGGTCGCACGGCTGCACCAGCGGGCCGGCGTCACCGTGCGGACGAGCGCTCCCGAGCCGGGTGAGACGGTCGACCCGGACGCGCTGGTGCTGGTCGACGACGCGCACCTGCTCGACGACGACCGCCTCGGCGCGCTGCTGCGACTGGTGGCCGGCCGCCGCCACCGGCTGGTGGTGGCGTACCGCCCGTGGCCCCGGTCGGCTGCGATCACCGAGCTGGCCGACGTGCTGCGCCGCGACGGGCAGGCGGTGCTGCTCGGCCCGTTCAGCCGGGAGCAGACCGCGGCCCACCTCGCCTCGATGCCCGAGCTGGGCCGACGCGACGACCTGGTGGACTTCGTCCACACGCAGACCGCCGGTGTGCCCCGCGACGTGGAACGGCTGGCCCGAGGGCTGGCCGGGGCGGACACTCCGGGGGAGCCACCACGGTCCGTCCTGCTCGAGTTCGGTCCGGATCTGGACGCTCAACCCACCGCCGTGCGGCGGCTGCTGCTCGCCGTCGCGGCGGGCGTACCGCTACCGGTGAGCATGCTCGGCGCCCTCCTCGATCAGGAGCCGGAGGCCGTGGACGGACTGATCGCCACGACCAGAGCGGCCGGGCTGATCGGCGCGGACGGCCGGCTGGCGCCGATCGTTCGGCGGGTCGTCACCACGCTCAGCCCGGCCACCGACCGCACCGCCGTGTGGCGCCGCCTCACCGAGTTGCAGCTGGCACGCGCCGGCGCGGTGCTGCCGCTGGTCCGATCCCTGCGAGCGGTCGGCGCGCTCGCCGACTGCCCGGCCACGACGCTGACGGCCGCCGCCACGGAGGCGCTGGCCGACGAGCCGGCGTTCGCCGCCGACCTGTTCGCGGCGGCCACGGCGGCGGGCGCGCCGGCGAGCGCCCAGCAGGCGCTCGCCACCGCCCTCGCCGGCAACCTCGACGAGGCGCTGCGCCTGGCGGATCGGCTACTCGCCACCGCTGCGCCGACCGACCGCGCCGAGGCCGCCGTGGTGGCCGCGACCGCCCTGGCGCACCGCGGGCACGTCGGTCGCAGCGTGGAGTTGTACCGGTGGTCGGGCAGCGCCTCGTCGGTCGCGTTCGCCACCGTCGGCGGTCTCGCCGGCGGCGATCTGAGCGCCGCCGCTACGGCGCCGGCCGACGACCCGGCCGGCGAGCCACCCACGTTGCAGGCCAGCGCCGCCCGGTTGATGGCCGACGGGGTACGCGACAGCGTCACCGGCCCGCCGACCGCCGCCCTGTCGGCGCTCGTGCAGGCCGCCGCTCTGCTGGAGCCGGACGGCCGGGCCGCGCTCCTGCCGGACAGCCCGGCGGCGCTGGCCGCCCTCACCGCCGTGCACTGCGGTGAGCTGGAGATCGCCGAGCGGGTGCTGCACCGGGCCCTGGCCGCCGGGGTCGGGGGTCCGCTGATGACCCGCCGGCACCGACTGCTACAGGCCTGGATCCTGATGGTGCGGGGCCAGACGGCCGCCGCCGCCGACCGTCTCGCCGCCGCCACGGTCGACGGGCGGCCGCTGGAGTCCCGCGATCTGCTCTTCGCCGCCGCGCTGCGGATGGGCATCGCCCGGCGCAACAGCGACCTCGGAGCCCTCAAGAACGGTTGGGGGCAGGCGCTGGAGGCGGTGGTGCGGCACCCGGTGGACCTGTTCACGCTGCTGCCGCTGGGTGAACTCGCCATCGCCGGCGCCCGCCTGGGTGACCTGGCCCGACTGGAACCGTACCTGCGGGAGGGCCGCTCCCTGCTCAACCGACTGGACGATCCGCCACTGTGGAGTGTCCCGCTGCACTGGAGCGGCCTGCACGCGGCGATCCTGACCGACGAGCCGGCCGTCGCCGACGACCACGTCGCGGCGCTGCTCGCCGCCGCCGACCACAGCCGGTACGCGGCCGTGGTCGCGGCGGCCGGCGAGAGCTGGGTGGAGGTGCTGCGGGGCGCGGTCGACCCGGTGCGGGTGGAGGCCGCCGCCCGGGGGCTGCACGACACCGGGCTGTGGTGGGACGGCGCGCGACTCGCCGGGCAGGCCGCGATCCGTACCGCGGACCGGCGGGCCATGACCACCCTGCTCGAATGCGCGCGAGCGTTGCAGGGCCGCCCGGCCGGCGCCGACGCCGGGCAACGGCCGACCGGCGGCGAGAGCACCGCGCTGGTCGCCGACGCCATCGCCGGTCCCGCCCAGCCGGGGCTCAGCGACCGGGAGTACGAGGTGGCCGAACTGGTGCTGGCGGGGCTGACCTATCGGGAGATCGGCGATCGGCTCTTCATCTCGGCGAAGACCGTCGAGCACCACGTCGCCCGGATGCGTCACCGACTGAACTGCGCCAACCGCGCCGAGCTGCTGGCACTGCTGCGTACCGTCGTCGCCGACCGGGCCAACAGCACGGCCGGTCAGCCGTGGCCGCGGCGGTCGACCCGATGACCCGAGGAGGGATCCGGGCCAGACTCGTCGCGTTGGCGGCCGTGCTGATCACGCTCTGGTCGTACGCGGCCTACCTGACCGGTCAGGACGCGGCCGACCTGCTGCGGGTCCGGGCGCTGGCCGAGACGCTGGGCCAGCCGATCGACCGGCTGGTCCTGGGCCTGCAGACCGAGCGGAGGCTGACCGTCGAGACGATCGCCGGGGCCGCGTCGACGGAGTCCGCGTTGGCGGGGGCGCGCGCCGGGACCGACCGGGCGGCGGCCGAGGTTCGCGCCTTCACCGACGGCCACGACCTTCGGCTGCTCACCGCCGACGCGGTCCGGGACCGGGCCGACGAGCTGGTCCGGCGGCTGAACGGCCTGGGCACCATCCGATCCCAGGTGGACGCCGGGCGGCTCGACCGCGCCGGGGCCGTCGACGGGTACGACCAACTCGTCGCCGTCGCCTTCGCCGTGTACGGCCCGGAGTGGGGCGCCTACGAGAGCGACCTGGCCGCCGACACCCGCACCGTGATCGCGCTGGCCCACGCCCGCGAACTGCTCGCCCAGGAGGACACCCTGGTCAGTGCCGCGTTGGCCGGTGACCGACTCGATCTCGACGGGCGGCGTCGACTGGCCGCGCTGGTCAGCAACCAGCGCTACGCGCGCGCCGAGGCGGTCGCGGCTCTGCCGGGCGGGCAGCGGCGGTTCACCGAAGGGCCGCCGTTCGGGGACCTGCTCGCCCTGGAGGACGTGCTGTCGCGCACGGACACCGCCAGCGCGGTCGACGGGATCACCCGGGCGAAGTGGCGTACGACGGCCGACGGTGTGCTCGGCGCGCTGCACGAGCTGGTGACGACGGCGGCCCGGGACAGCGTCGAGCGGGCCACGCCGGGTGCCGCCGTGCTCGTCGCCCGCACCGGCGCAGTGCTGGGGATCGGGCTCATCGCGGTGCTCGCGGTCCTGCTGAGCTGGGTCGGCCTGGCCCGACGGCTGACCGAAGGGCTGGTCCGCTCCCCCGCCGATGCCCCGGCGCTGCCCGTGCCGCCGCCATCGGTCGACGACGCGCCGGCCCCCACCCGCGAGGCCCCGGCCACCGACGGCGCCGCCGCCCGGGAACTGGTGCTGCGGCTGACCCGCCGCAACCAGGTCCTGCTCCGCGACCAGCTCAGCCTGCTGGACGGGATGCAGCGGCGGGAACGGTCCGCCGAGGAGACCGACGAGCTGTTCGCGCTCGACCACCTCACCACCCGGGTCCGCCGCAACGTGGAGACGGTGATCACCCTGAGCGGCGCGACGCCGGCCCGCCGCTGGCGGCGACCGATGCCACTGCTCGACGTCGTCCGCGGCGCGGTTGCCGAGGTGGCCGACTACCACCGGGTCCTCATCGCGCCGCACTGGCCGTGGTCCCTCGCCGGCCCCGCCGTCACCGACGTCGTCCACCTGCTTGCCGAGCTGGTCGAGAACGCCCTCGCCCACTCACCGACGGACACCACCGTCCGCGTCGGCGGCGAACAGTGGCCACAGGGCTGCGCCGTCCTGGTCGTCGACGACGGCCCCGGCCTCGACGCGAGCGCGATGGCCGACGCGAACCACCTGCTGGGCGGTCCTCCGTCAGCGGACCCGCCGGCCGGCCCGGCGGGCCTCTACACCGTCGCCGTACTGGCCGCCCGCTGTGGCGCGCACGTCTCGCTGCGGCGCAGCCAGCGCGGCGGGACAGCGGCGGTGGTCCTCCTCCCGACCGGTCTGGTCACGGTGCGCGACACCGACGACGAGCCGGCGAGGCGTCATCCCGGTGCCCCGCCCGCGCGGGACGGGGGCACCTCGGGCGCCCACCTACCGACGCGGATCCGCCAACCCGGGCCGATGGCGCCCATCCCCGGCAGCGCCGGCCCCGACACCGTCGAGTTGCCGGTCGCGAGAACAGCAAGGAGACATCGATGACGCACGCAGTGGCCACCGAGGACAGCCTGACCGGTGCCCTGGACCGGCTGGTCGATCGGGTGCACGGCGCGGAGTTCGCCGTGGTGCTCTCGCCCGACGGCCTGCCGCTCGGCGGTTCCCGCCAGGTGGGGGCGAAGCTGGCCGAGCAGATCTCCGGCATCGTCGCCGGCCTGCTGGCGCTGGGGCTGGCCGCCACCCGCACCTGCGACGGGGGTGGGCTGCGGCAGATCGTGGTGCAGATGTCCCGGGCGTTCCTGTTCGTCGCCACCATCCGCAACGGAACCATCCTCACCGTACGGATCGCCGGTGACGACGCCGAGGTCGGCGACATGGCGTACGAGGTGGCGCTGTTCGTCGGGCAGGCCGAACGGCACCTGCCGGTCCGCCTCGAACCGGCCTCCTCGGTGAAGAGCGGGGACGCCGGTGTCCACCAACGACTCCGCTGACGAGGCGTGGTACGACGACGACGCGGGCCCGGTGGCTCGGCCGTACACGATGACCGGCGGGCGCACCGCCCCCGAGCGTGGCCGGTTCGATCTGATCTCGCTGGTCGTCGCCCGGCGGACCGCCAACCCGCGGACGCCGCTCTTCCCCGAACAGGCGCGGATCGTCGAGTTGTGTCACCATCCAGTGTCGGTGGCCGAGCTGGGCGCCGAACTGGACCTGCCGTTGGGGACCGTCCGGGTGCTCCTCGGTGACCTGCTCGCGGCCGGCCTGATCGAGACGCACGAACCGCCGACGCTGTCGGAGCTGCCGTCCGCGGAGCTGCTCGAGTCGATACTCGTCGGGCTACGCGCCCTGTGAGCGACCGGGCGGAGCGCAGTCGCGCGTCCGGTGACGAAGTGAGGGGGAGAAAGGCAGTGCCGGCACCACCGCCGCAGCCACGTCGTACCGTGGCGATCATCCTGCTGGACCGGGTCGTGGCCCTCGCCGCGGCCACACGGCGGGTGTTCACCGGTCAGGGCGACATCTCGCGGGCCACCTGGGTGGCGGTGATCTCGGCGCTCGGGGTGCTGGTCGCGACGACGGTCTCCGTCGTCGCGGTGCTGCGGTCACCGGAGAAACTGGCGCCGGTGACGCTCAACCCGCCACCCTCGGTCGACCAGGTCGGGACACCGCCGGCCGGTACGCCCCGGGCGCACGCGATCCCGGCGGCCACCAGCCCACCGGCCGTACCGCCGGGCTCCCCCACCGTGGCGCCGACCGCCGGAGCCGCGACCACCGGGCCGTCGCCGTCGGCCGCCACGACCGCGCCGAGCCCGGCCGCCCTGGGCGCCGAGTTCGCCATCGCGGACACCGCCCTGCTCAGCTACGGCGCCAGCGTGACGATCAGCAATCCCGGCCAGGTGCCGGTGCCGCAGTGGAAGCTGGCCGTCACCCTGCCCCGGGAGTCGCTGCGGGTGAGTGAGGTCGAGGGCGCACGAGCCGTCCAGGATGGTGCGGTGTGGACGTTCGTGCCGGACGGCAGCGTCGGGCTGGTGCCCGGTGGCGCGTCGGTGCGGGTGACGTTCCGGGTGAACGGCGCACCGGTCGGCGCCGCCCCGACGGCCTGCACGATCGACGGGGCGGCGTGCACCGGCCTGCCGGACTGACGGCGGGGCCACACGTCCGGCCTCAGCCAGCGACCACGGACGGCTCGGTCCGCACCGTCTCGCGCGGCAGAATCGGCAGCGCCGGCGCGAGAGCCGCCAGCATGAGCAGGCCACCGACCGCGAGCAGGTCGAGGGTGACAGCCGGCAGCACGATGCCGACGAGCAGCAGGGGAACGCTCCACCACGGCAGCCGCCGTCGGGCCGCGAGCATGCCGGTGAGGACGAGCAGCCCGACGAAGAACAGCTGGGGTACGACGTCGTAGACGGCCATCTCGACGCCGGGGATGTCCTTGAAGTCCCTGCTGAGCGCCGACATCTCGGCCCGGTCCGCCGCCAGCAGCCCCTCCACCATGTCGGCGCCGAACTGCACCATGGTCGCGGCGAGCCCGACCAGCGTCACCGCCACCACGCCGGTGCGCCACCGACCGGCCGGCAGCAGACGGGACAGCGCGACGACGGCCGGCACGAAGAACACCATGCCGGCGAGGCCGGCCAGGTGCGCGGCCTGCCAGTCGAGCCCCGGGCCGTACACGTCGTCGGATCTCCCCCACAGCCGGACGAGCCCGTAGGCCACGATGCCGACCGGGCCGGCGACCACAGAGAGCGCAGCGTGTTTCATGCCCGCCATCATCTGGCCGCCGGTGCCCGCCCGACCTCCGGGCGCAGCCCCGGTCCGACCCCTGATCCTGGTGTCAGGTCTTCCACCGAGCAACCCTGAGCCCTGGCACGCCCCGCTACGCGCGTGGCCACACCTGGATCAGGAACTTCTCGTGACCGGCCGGGAAGCTCGGCCCCCCGTCGTCGTCCATCGACGCACACAACGCCTCATCGATCTCGACAGGCTCAATGTGCCACCTGTCGAACGCTCGGCCGAGCTCCTGCCTCCCACGGACGTAGAGACGCGCACGGTAACCACCCGCCGCCGGGATCTCGATGAAGAGGTCGGTCGGTCCTTCGGTCACGATGCTGGCACGGAGGTCACCCGCGAATAGCTCGCAATCACTGGCGTCCTGCTCCTCCCACCCATCGTTCGCCGCGGGCGAGACCGGTTGCTGGGGAGGCTCCCCTGTCCACAATTGCAGGGTCACCTCGGCCTCGTGACCGCTCCCGGCACTCCTGACGGCGAGCCAACCCGTGCCGCCGCTCAATCGGCCTTTGATCGGAGGGCGAGGGTGTTCATATGTGGTGGTTGCAGGGGTTTGAAGGTAGAAAGATGAGTATTCAACGAAGACGAGCCCGGACGAATGAGCCGCCGGCGTGGATGGCGAGAGATGCACGAGCCGTCGCGGCCGGCTAATTAGCGGGCCGAGGTGTCCCGGACGGGTCGCACGTGCCGGAAGGCGGCCAGCAGGGCGGTGACGAGGCCGGCCGCCAGCAGAATCCTGACCACGTTGAACAGCACCGTGTCGCCCGTGGAGTGCGGCGGGAAGATGTCCTTGATGAGCCAGCCGACGCCCAACCCCAGCCCCAGGCAGGCGTGCATAGCCGCCCGCAGGCGCGGCGAAGGCTGCGGACGCCCGAAGATCCGGGGCACCCTCGTGCCGCCACGGCTCCTGGCGAAGAGCACAGCGGCGAGGGCCAGATTGGCCGCGGCGACCACCCGGCCAGAACCACGTCCACGGATCCCATGAGGCCACACGCTAGCGGAGGGACGCCAGCGGCCAGGTTTCCGGAGATCGGCTCATGCCGACCGAGCGCATCGCTGGACCATCCCGGCGGGCGATGCGGCGGGACGTCGGCGATGCTGGGCGCATGGAGTACGTGTCCAGAGTGCCGCGACCGCCGCTCGACGGGCTGATCGACGACCTTTACTACCTGGAGGGCACGTCGCCGTACGCCCGGCTGATGCTGCCGGCAAGTCCGGCGGCGTTCCTCATCGTCAACCTCGGGGCACCCTTGCGCATCCGCGCGGGCACCGACATCGAGACGGCCGAGTACGCCGACGGCTGCGTGGTCACCGTGCCCACCCGCGCGTTGGAGTTCGGCTACCCGCCCCGGACCCGGTCCGTCGGCGTGCACTTCAAGCCGTGGGGGGTGGCGCCGTTCCTGCCGATGCCCGCGGCCGGGCTGTGTGACCGGCCGGTGACGATGGAGCAGGTGTGGGGTCGATCGGCCGTCGCCGAGCTGCGCGACCGGCTGGCCACGGCCGACGGACCGCACGAGATGCTGACGGTGCTCGAGGAGGGGCTGATCCGCCGGCTGCATGAGACCGCCGGCCTGGGGCTGGTCCGCCATACCGGCAGCGTCATCGCGGCGACCGGCGGCGCGGTGGCGATCGGCGACCTGAGGGTTTCCGCCGGTGTCAGCAGCACCCATCTGGCACAGCGGTTCAAGGAGCTCGTCGGCGTCACGCCGAAGCGGCTGGCCCGCTCCTACCGTTTCGCCGCCGCCGTGTTGGCGATCAACCCCGCCGAACCGATCGACTGGGGCGAGCTCGCCAGTCGCGCTGGCTATTTCGACCAGGCCCACTTCGGCCACGAGTTCCGGGCCTTCACCGGGCTGACACCGACCCGGTACGTCGACGTCCGGCAGCGGTTCCTGCGCGAACATCCCGGCCACGTGCTGGACAACTGGCCGCTGCCGGCCGATTGATTTCGTACCAGAGCGACGGCTCAGGGCACGCTAACTTGGGGGCACCCAACGCAGAGGAGAGCCCGTGGGCACGGTGGTCATGTACAGCTCGGTGTCGGTGGACGGCTTCATCGCGGACGAGAACGACCAGCCCGGGCCGCTGTTCGACTGGCTGTCCAGCGGTGACGTCCCGTTGGACGACAGCGGCGTGCTGAAGGTGTCGCAGACGTCCTACGACCACACCCGGCCGTACTGGGACTCGATCGGGGTGACAATCGTCGGCCGCCGCGTGTTCGACATGACGGACGGCTGGGACGGGAAGCCTCCGGGCGGGATCGACCACGTGGTCGTCGTGACGCACCGGCCGGCGCCCGAGGGCTGGGATCCCGAGGCGCCGTTTCACTTCGTCGACGGCGTCGAGGCAGCCGTGGCCAGGGCGCAGGAACTCGCCGGTGACCGCATCGTCGAGGTCGCCGCCGGTGACGTCGGCGGCCAGGCGCTCGCCGCGGGCCTGATCGACGAGGTACGCATGGACGTCGTACCCGTCGTGTTCGGGTCCGGCAAACGCTACTTCGGGTCGGCCCACGCCCAGCACCTGCTGGAGGACCCGGACGTGGTGCAGGGCAACCGGGTGCTTCACCTGCGCTACCGGGTACGCCGTTGACCGACCTGAGCGGGCACACGAAGAGCCCGCCGCGCTCGTGCTCCTGCGCGCGTCCTCGATCACGTGATGCTCAGCAGTCGTCGACGAGCCGATTCACCTACTGAGCATCACGTGATCGAGGATCTGCGGCGGTCAGAAGTCGTCGTCGAACGCCACGGTGCCGGTCACTCCGACCTGGTAGGCCGACACCCGCCGTTCGAAGAAGTTGGACAGTTCCTGCACGTCCTGCAACTCCATGAAGGCGAACGGGTTGGCCGACCCGAAGTGCGGCGCGATGCCGAGTTGGGCGAGGCGCCGGTCGGCGACGTGCTGGAGGTACTCCCGCACGTCCGCGAGGGTCAGCCCGGGTACACCCTGGCCCACCAGGTCCTCGGCGAACTGGACCTCACACTCGACGGCCTCGGTGAGCATCTGGCGGACCTGGTCGGCGAGGTCGTCGTCGAACAGGTCGGGCTCCTCGGCGCGGACGGTGTCCACCACGTCGAACGCGAACGCCATGTGCATGGACTCGTCGCGGAACACCCAGTTGGTGCCGGAGGCGAGGCCGTGCAGCAGGCCCCGGGAGCGCAGGAAGTAGACGTAGGCGAACGCGCCGTAGAAGAACAGCCCCTCGATGCAGGCGGCGAAGCAGATCAGGTTGAGCAGGAACGTGCGCCGGTCCTCCCGGGTCCGCAGCTCGCGCAGGTCGTGCAGGGAGTCGATCCAGCGGAAGCAGAACTCGGCCTTGCGGCGGATCGACGGGATGTTCTCGATGGCCGCGAAGGCCGCGTACCGCTCGGTCTCGTCGGGCACGTACGTGTCGAGCAGGTTGAGGTAGAACTGGACGTGCACCGCCTCCTCGAACAGCTGCCGGGACAGGTAGAGGCGGCCCTCGGGGCTGTTGACGTGCTGGTAGAGGTTGAGCACCAGGTTGTTGGCGACGATCGTGTCGCCGGTGGCGAAGAACGCCACGAGGCGGCTGACGAGGTGCCGCTCGGCCGGCGAGAGCTTGTCCAGGTCGGCGAGGTCGGCGTGCAGGTCGACCTCCTCGACCGTCCAGGTGTTGCGGATGGCGTCGCGGAACCGGTCGAAGAAGTGCGGGTAGCGCATCGGGCGCAGGGTGAGGTCCATCCCGGGGTCGAGCAGCATGTGCGTGGTCCTCGTGTCGGTGGTGGCGTCGGCGGCGGTCACTGGCAGGCCTCGCACGACTCGGGGTTCTCCAGCGAGCAGGCCAGCGCATCCGCGTCGACAGCGCCGACAGCGGTGGCAGCGCCGACAGCGCCGACCGCGCCGAGGGCGCCGACAGCGGTGGCAGCGCCGACCGCGCCGAGAGCACCGGGCGCGCCGACGGCGACGGTGGCCTGCTGGATCCGCGTGGCGGGGCGCGAGCGCAGGTAGTAGGTGGTCTTCAGGCCGGCCTTCCAGGCGTACAGGTACATCGAGGAGAGCTTGCCGATGGTGGGCGAGGCCAGGAACAGGTTCAGCGACTGGGACTGGTCGATGAACGGCGCGCGGGCGGCGGCCAGGTCGATCAGCGCCCGCTGCGGCAGCTCCCACGCGGTGCGGAACAGCTCCCGGACGCCGGCGGGCAGCTCCGGGATGTCCTGCACCGAGCCCTCGGCACGCTTGATCGCCGAGCGGATCTCCTCGGTCCACAGGCCACGGGCCTTCAGCTCACCGACCAGGGCCGTGTTGACCTGGAGGAACTCCCCGGACAGGGTTTCGCGCTTGAACAGGTTGGACACCTGCGGCTCGACGCACTCGTAGCAGCCGGCGATCGAGGCGATGGTGGCGGTCGGGGCGACAGCCACCAGCAGCGAGTTGCGCAGCCCGTACGCCTCGACCCGCTCGCGCAGCGCGTCCCACCGCGCGGTCTGCGTACCCTCGACGCCCCACAGGTCCGGCTGGAGCTGGCCCCGCGCGGCGCGGGTCTGCGGGTACGCCGGGTGCGCGCCGAAGCGGCGCGCCACATCGGCGGAGGTCTCCAGCGCGGTCAGGTACAACTCCTCGCTGACCCGGGTGGACAGCTCCCGCGCGGCCGGCGAGTCGAACGGGAGCCGCAACGCGAAGAACACGTCCTGAAGGCCCATCAGCCCGAGCCCGACGGGGCGCCAGCGCGGGTTGCTCGCCGCCGCCTGTGGGGTCGGGTAGTAGTTGATGTCGATGACCCGGTCGAGGAACGTCACGGCGGTGCGGACCGTGGCGCGCAGCCGCTCCCAGTCGAGGTCGCCGTCGGCGAGGTGGGCGGCGAGGTTCACCGAGCCGAGGTTGCACACGGCGGTCTCGGCGTCGCTGGACACCTCGATGATCTCGGTGCACAGGTTGGACAGGTGCACCACGTCGCCGTCTTCGGCGGTCTGGTTGCACAGCCGGTTGGCGGCGTCCTTGAAGGTCATCCACCCGTTGCCGGTCTGGGCGAGGGTGCGCATCATCTTGCCGTACAGCTCCCGCGCCGGCACCTGCCGCACGTAGCGGCCCTGTGCCTCGGCGGCCCGGTACGCGGCGTCGAACCGCTCCCCCCACAGGTCGGGCAGCTCGGGCACCTCGTGCGGGTCGAACAGCGACCACACCTCGTCGGCCTCGACCCGGCGCATGAACTCGTCCGGGATCCAGTTGGCCAGGTTCAGGTTGTGGGTGCGGCGGGCGTCCTCGCCGGTGTTGTCCCGCAGTTGCAGGAACTCCTCGATGTCCGGGTGCCACGGCTCCAGGTAGACGCAGGCCGCGCCCTTGCGCCGGCCGCCCTGGTTGACCGCGGCCACGCTGGCGTCCAGCGTGCGCAGCCACGGCACGATCCCGTTGGACTGCCCGTTCGTGCCGCGGATCAGCGCGCCCCGGGACCGGACCCGGGAGTACGCGATGCCGATGCCGCCGGCGAACTTGGACAGGTTCGCGACCTGCGCGTACCGCTGGTAGATGGAGTCCAACTCGTCGCGCGGGGAGTCGACCAGGTAGCAGGAGGACATCTGGGTGTGCCGGGTACCGGAGTTGAACAGCGTCGGTGAGCTGGGCAGGTAGGCCAGGCTGGACATCAGCCGGTAGAAGCCGACCGCCTCGTCGGGGGTGGTGGACAGGCCACAGGCCACCCGCAGCAGCCAGTACTGCGGAGTCTCCAGCACCAGCCGGGTGCTCGGGTGGCGCAGCAGGTACCGGTCGTAGACCGTGCGCAACCCGAAGTACTCGAAGCGCCGGTCGCCGTCCGGGTCGACGGCGTCGTCGAGCATGGTGGCGTGCGCGGCGACGAACGCGGCGGTCTCGTCGCCGATCAGGCCCTCCGCGTGACCGGTCCGGATCGCCGCGCTGAACGAGGTGACGCCCTGGCGGCGGACCTCCTTGTCGACGTAGACGGCCAGCAGGCGGGCGGCCAGGCGGGAGTACTGCGGCTCTTCGCCGATCATCTCGGCGGCGGTCTGGATGGACAGCCGGTCCAGCTCGGCGGTGGTCGCGCCGTCGTAGAGGCCGCTGATCGTGCGGGTGGCGACCCGCAGCGGGTCGACGTCGGTGAGGTCGTCGGTCCACCGCTCGACCGCCCGGACGATCCTGTTGACGTCCACCGCCTCGGTGGCGCCGTCGCGCTTGCGGACGCGCATCTGCGTCCGGCGGGGGGCCGCGCCGCTGGCGGCCGGGGCTACCTCGGTAACTGTCACCACTCGCTCCTCGGAGTTCGAGACCTGATGGTCCGGACACGAGGAGACAGACACCGGCGGACGCCACGCCGCGACGGCGTGGGTCAGGTGGCGTCGGCCGTCCCACGCGGCCTCGGACCGCCGTACGCCCGGGTGTGGGCGTACGGCGCGCTGGCAGGTCTTCGGACTCGCGGGCACGACCGGGTTCGCCGGTCTCCTACTGGCCGTCGCTTCCCAGGCCGTGTGGTGGCCCAGTGCTGATGACGGCGGTCGTTCCCACTCACCGCTGCGGGACAGTCCCGGATTTCCACCGGGTTCCCTGTTGCCTCGACCACTCCGGGTGAGCGGCCGAACCAGCTGCGCTCGACACCATATATAGGGACGCCGTGGTTGTCACACCCCACATGTCGGGCCGGGCGTGTCGGTGACACCCGTCACCGGAGGGCGGGTCAGTTCCCGACGGTGACCGGCTGCGGCACGCGCGAGCGGCGTTCGACCGCGAAGCTGACTGCCGCCAGGCCCAGTCCGAGGATCGCCAGGACCACGCCCACCCAGGCCGGCGCGAGGTAGCCGAACCCGGCGGCGATGGCGACGCTGCCCAGGGCGGCGCCGAGGCTGTTCGCGATGTTCATGGCCGACTGGTTCATCGCCGCGCCCATCAGCTGGGCGCCCGGCGCCACCGTGATGAGGCGGGCCTGCAGGACCGGCCCCAGGTAGAGGCTGGTCGCGCCGACCAGGAACGCGCCCACGAACAGGCCGGCGGGGTTCGACGCGACGAGGCCGAACACGGCGATGCTCACGATCATCGCGACGAAGCCGACGATCATGCTGCGGCGCAGGTCCCGGTCCGCGAGCCAGCCGCCCAGGGCGTTGCCGACGGTCATGCCGAGACCCACCGCGACGAGCGCCCACGGCACGGTCGCGGCGGAGAGGCCGGCGACGTCGGTGGTGACCGGAGCGATGTACGTGTCGACCGCGAAGAAGCCGGCGAAGCCGATCGCCCCGGTGGCCGCGACCAGCCACACCTGCCTGGTCCGCAGGGCCCGCAGCTCGGCGGCGGGCGAGCCCTCCACCGCCGCGGCGACCTCCGGGACGACCGCCAGCACGGCCAACAGGGTGAGCACGAAGACCCCGGCGATGACCAGGTACGCGGTGCGCCAGCCGGCCGCCTGCCCGAGTCGGGTGATCAGGGGTACGCCGACCACGTTGCTCACGGTCAGTCCGCTGAGCACGGCGGCGAAGCCGCGGGCCTCGTTGCCGGGGCCCAGCAGGGTCGCTGCGAGCAGGCCGGCCGCCCCGAAGTACGCGCCGTGCGGCAGGGCCGCGACGAACCGTGCCACCAGCACCAGGTCGAACGTCGGGGCGGTCGCCGACGCGACGGTGCCGACGGTGAAGAGGACGAGCAGGCCGAGCACCAGCTTCTTGCGGGGCAGGCGCGCGCTCAGCGCGGCGATGAGCGGGGCGCCCACGACCACCCCGAGCGCGTACGCGGTGATCATCCAGCCCGCGCGGGCCACCGCGTCGGACGGCGACCGCGCGTACTGCTCGGACAGCAGGTCGCGGCCGATGTCGGGCAGCAGGCCCATCGCCACGAACTCGGTCAGACCGACGGCCACACCGCCCAGGGCCAGGGCGGCCACCGCCGAGAGCCGTCGATTTCTGCTCAATCCATCCACCGGGAGAATTTAGCAACAGCGTTGCGTAATAGGGTGGCGAGATGACGCGCACCACAGCCGACGTGACGTTCCTGCGCGGCTACAACCAGGCGCTGGTCATGGCGGTGGGGCGTACCGTGCCGACGTTCGAGCGGTCGACCATCGTCCAGGCCACCGGCCTGACACCACAGGCGGTCTCCAAGGTGATCGCCCGCCTGACCGCCGACGGCCTGATCCGTACCGCCGGCGTCCGCCGCCCGGGCATCGGCAAACCCGCGGTCGTCTACGAGCTGGTCCCCGACAGCCGGTACGCCATCGGCGCCCACGTCGCCCGGCGCACGCTGCGCCTGGTGCTCGTCGACCTGGCCGGCGCGGTGCACCACTCGGCGGTCAGCCCGCTGCCCGACGACTTCACCCCGCAGCAGCTGCTGCACGCCCTGCGCACCGGCATCGGCGCGATCACCGCGGGCCGGGATCTGCGGGGCCGGCTCACCGGCGTCGGCATCGGGATGATCGGCCCGCTGGACCACGAGCACGGCCTGGTCCGCGACGCCCACGGTCTGCGGCACTGGCACGACGTACCGCTGCGCGAGCTCGCCGAGGCGCACCTCGGCCTGCCGGTCCACCTCGACAAGGACGTCACCGCGGGGGTCACGGCCGAGGCCTGGCGGCACGGCGGAACCTTCGGCGACGCGGTCCTCATCATGGTCGAGTCCGGCATCGGCGGCGGCTTCTGGCTGGGCGGCACGGCCCACCGGGGCGCACACACCAACGCCGGCGAGTTCGGCCACACCGTCGTCGAACTCGACGGCCCGCTCTGCGTGTGCGGACGCCACGGATGCCTGGAGATCGTGCACAACCGGGCCGCCGAGGCCGGCGACATCGCCCGGGCCGCGCGGGTCCTGGCGGTCGGCGTCGTCAACCTGCTGCAGACCCTCGACCTCGCCCACGTGGTGCTGGCGGGCGCCGACCTGCTGCGGTACGCGCAGCCCTACCTCGCGGCGGTCGAGGAGGCCGTGCACACCGACGTGCCGCGCGCCGACTGGCTCACCACCGACGTCACCCTCTCCAGCCTGGGCGCCGACGTGATCGCGGCGGGCGCCGCCATGCAGGTCCTCGACCGGCACTACGGCGTGCCGGAACTCGCCCTGCTCCAGGGGTGACGATCAGCGGTTCAAAGATTTGATGTATCGGGCCAATCGGCGAGGCGACCACAGCTCGCGATCCCTCATCAAAACGCACGTCCGAGTCCATCGACGTCGTTGACGCACCGGATCAAGCCTCCGTATACTCCCAGTGATCATCCGATCTTTCCCCGAGCCGGGCGAGGAGCGCATGCCGCAGATCACTGCCGTCACCGTCGAGGACGTCCGCTTCCCCACCTCCCTGACCGCCGACGGGTCCGACGCCATGAACAAGGACGGTGACTACTCGGCGGCCTATGTCGTCCTGCACACCGACGGCGTGGACAGCGCGGGTGCGCCGCTCGCGGGTCACGGGCTGACCTTCACCATCGGCCGAGGCAACGACATCGTCGTCGCGGCGGCCGTTCACCAGGCCCACCGCCTGGTCGGCCTGGACGTGGCGACGATGGCGGCGGACATGGGGGCGGTCTACCGCCTGCTCACCTCCGACTCGCAGCTGCGGTGGCTCGGGCCGGAGAAGGGCGTCGTCCACCTGTCCCTCGCCGCCGTGCTCAACGCCTCGTGGGATCTGGTGGCCCGTGCCGCCGACAAGCCGCTGTGGCGGCTGCTCGTCGACATGTCCCCCGAGCAACTCGTCGACATCGCGGACCTGCGTTACCTGTCCGACGCGCTGACCCGGGACGAGGCGCTGGCCATCCTGCGCGCCAAGGAGGGCACGAAGGCCGATCGCCTCGCCGAGCTCGACCGGACCGGCTATCCCGCGTACACCACCTCGGCCGGCTGGCTCGGCTACGGCGACGACAAACTGCGCCGGCTGTGCCAGGAGGCGGTCGACTCCGGCTACGGGTACGTGAAGCTCAAGGTCGGCGCCAACCTCGACGACGACATCCGCCGCTGCGCGATCGCCCGGCAGATCCTCGGCCCGCACCGCAGCCTGATGATCGACGCCAACCAGGTGTGGGACGTCGGTCAGGCCATCGAGTGGGTCAAGGCTCTCGCCCAGTTCAACCCGCTCTGGATCGAGGAGCCCACCAGCCCCGACGACATCCTCGGCCACGCGGCCGTTCGCCGCGCCGTCGCGCCCATCGGGGTCGCCACCGGCGAGCACTGCCACAACCGGGTGATGTTCAAGCAGCTGTTCCAGGCCGAGGCCATCGACTTCTGCCAGTTGGACACCGGCCGGCTGGCCAGCATCAACGAGATCGTCGCGGTGCTGCTCCTCGCCGCGAAGTTCGACGTCCCCGTGTGCCCACATGCCGGCGGCGTCGGTCTGTGTGAGATGGTCCAGCACGTGTCGGTGCTCGACTACGTGGCGATCTCCGGCGATCTCACCGGCCGTGTCACCGAGTTCGTCGACCACCTGCACGAGCACTTCACCGACCCGTGCGTCATCCGGGACACCGGGTCGGGCAGCGGTTACGTCCTGCCCGAGCGGCCCGGCTACTCCACCCGGATGCGGACCGAGTCGGTCGCGCTCTACCGGTTCCCCGACGGCCACTACTGGGCCGCGGCGGACCCGACTACCGTGTCATCTCCGGAGCCGTACGTGATCGCGGGTGGAACGGCCACCCCCGCCGGCCGCTAGGAGGTGTCATGTCCCGCACCGACGAAGTGGTCAACGGCATCAAACGGATGATCCTCGAAGGGCAGTTCAAGCCCGGCGACCGGCTGCCCATCGAGAAAGACCTCGCCGAGTCGCTCGGCGTCTCACGGGGATCGCTGCGCGAGGGCATGTCGGCCCTGTCCATCCTCGGCATCGTCAACATCCGCCAGGGCGACGGCACCTACGTCACGAACCTCGACGCGCCGCAACTGCTGGCCCCGATGGGCTTCGTCGTGGACTTCCAGGGCCAGGGCGACCCGCGGCACATCCACACCGTCCGACGGCTGTTGGAGTGCGAGGCCGCCCGGCTGGCGGCGACCAGGATCACCGACGAGGCCCTCACCCAGGCAGGGGAACTGCTCGACGAGGCGGCCCGGATCGCCGGTCAGTCTCCACAGGACCACGAACGAATCATGGAGATCGACATCGCCTTCCACCGGATCATCGCCGTGCACGCCGAGAATCCGGTGCTCGTCGGCCTGATCGAGGCGTTCGCCGGGCGCACCCTGCGGGGGCGCTTGTGGCGGAGCCTGCACGAGGAGGGCGCGGACCGGCGTACCCACGACGAGCACGTGGCGATCCTGAAGGCCCTCGTGGCACGCGACCCCGAACGGGCCCGCATCCGGATGGCCAACCACCTGATCGGGGTGGAGGAGTCGTTGCACTGGTTGCCCGACGAGGGTGACGCGACCGCCGAGACCCCCCGGACGTGAAGGTCCACCCTCACGACTGCACGTCGAGCAGCCCCACCTCGTACAGCGCCGTCCAGAGCTGATCCGGGACGTCGGCGTCGGTGCGGCGCAGGGTTTCGGTCACCTGGGCCGCGTCGCGCATGCCGACCACCGTGGAGACCACGGCCGGGTGCCGGCGGACGAACGCCAACGCCGCCTCGGGCAGGGTGACGCCGTACGCCCGGCACACCTGCGCCGCCCGCCGCGCGTGCTCGATCACCTCCGCCGGGGCCTGCTGATAGTCGTAGACGGCGTCGGACGGCGGCATGTCCCGGGCCAGCAGCCCGGAGTTGTAGACCCCCGCGATCACCACACCGACGCGGCGGGCCTGCGCGGCGGGCAGCAGGTCGGTCAACGCACCCTGCTCCAGCAGGGTGAACCGGCCGGCGCACATCACCACGTCCACATCGGTCTCCGCCACGAACCGGGCCAGCATCGCGGACTGGTTCATCCCGGCCCCGATCGCCCCGATCACACCCTGCTCGCGCAGCTCCACCAACGCCGGCACCGCCTCGTACGCGGCCTGCTCCCAATGCTCGTCCGGGTCATGCAGGTACACCACGTCGATGCGGTCCAGGCCGGTACGCCGAAGGCTGGCCTCCAGCGAGCGTCGTACGCCGTCCCGGCTGAAGTCCCAGACCCGCCGGTGCTCGGCCGGCACATCGAACCCGTCCGGATCCCGCAGATGCGCGGTCTCCGGCGACGGCACCAGCAACCGGCCGACCTTCGTCGACACCACGTACTCGTCGCGCGGGCGGGAGCGCAGCGCGGCACCCAGGCGCCGCTCCGACAGGCCGAGCCCGTAGTGCGGCGCCGTGTCGAAGTACCGGATCCCGCCGTCCCACGCGGCGTCCACCGCGGCGGCGAAGTCCTCGTCCGACGTCACCCGGTAGAGGTTGCCGCCCTGCGAAGCGCCGAAGCCCAGCGCGGTGAGGTGCGGCTGACGGCCCGTCACCGGCCGAGCCAGCCGCCGCCGACGGCCGGGACGATGCCGGTGTATGCCACCGCGATGCGGACCTGCCCGGGGCCGGGCGGCTGCAGGGCGCGGTCCACGATCGCGGGATCGGGCGCGCCCCGGCGGACGACTGCCGTCACCGATCCTCCCGTTCCCTACTGGTGCTTCCGGTCATCGCGGCGACCAGGTCGTCGGTGGTCACCTCGTCGGCGCGCAACCGGGCCGCCCGCCGGCCGAGGCGCAGCACCTCGACCCGGTCGGCGATCTCCAGCACCTGCGGCATGTTGTGGCTCACCAGCACCACCGACATGCCGGCGTCACGGGCGCGCCGGACGACGTCGAGCACCCGTCCGGTCTGGACGACGCCGAGCGCCGCGGTGGGCTCGTCGAGGATGACCACGTTGGTCGCCCAGATGATCGCCCGGGCCACCGCCACGCACTGCCGTTGCCCACCGGACAACACGGCGATCGGGGTGGTGACCCGGGGAATTCGTACGCCCAGCTCGTCCAGCGCGGCGGCGGCGCCCTGCCGCATGGCCCGTTTGTCGAGCAGCCCGAGCCGGCCGAGCGGCCCGGAGCGCAGGATCTCCCGCCCCAGGTACAGGTTGGCCGCCACGCTGAGGTCGTCGGCGACGGCGAGATCCTGGTAGACGGTTTCCACGCCCGCGCGCCGGGCGTCGACCGGGTTGGAGAACTGGACGGGACGACCGCCCACCCGGATCTCACCCTCGTCGGGCGGGTGCACACCGGACAGCGTCTTGATCAGCGTGCTCTTGCCGGCGCCGTTGTCGCCGATCAGCGCGACGACCTCACCCCGGTGGACCGTGAAGTCGGCGCCGCGCAGCGCCTCGACGTGCCCGAACCGCTTGACGATGCCGCGGGCTTCGAGGACCGGCGGTTCCGCGGCGGCCGGGCTCTCGTCGGTGTCGGTGAATGCCGTTGGGGTCGCGCCCATCACTGCACCGGGGGGTTGGCGCAGCTGGGCTCGAGCACCGCCTTGATCTCCGCGGAGTCGATGTTCTCCTTGGTGACGAACGTGACCCCGGTGTCGGCGGACGCCAGCGGCGCCTTGTCCCGGAGGTGCTTGACCATCTTGTCGACCCCGAAGTAGCCCATCTTGAACGGGTTCTGCACGACCAGCGCCGAGATCTGACCGCTGCGCACACCGGCGATCTCGTCGGGGGCGGCGTCCCAGCCGATGATGACCACCTTGCCGGACTTGCCGGCGGCCTGGATCGCCTGCGCGGCGCCGAGCACGCTCGGCTCGTTGGCCGCGAAGACGCCGGCGAGGTTGGGGTTGGCGGTGAGGATGTTCTCGGTGACCCGCCGTGCCTCGTTGACGTCACTGCGGCTGGGCTGCTGACCGACCAGCTTCAGGTTGGGGAACTGGGCCAGGCCGGCCTTGAAGCCGTCGACCCGCTCGGTGTTGGTCTGCGATCCGGGCTGGAACTCGACCAGCGCCACCTCGTGGTTGCCGGGGCCGAGTTCGGTGGCGAGCAGCTTCGCGGCCTCGACCGCCGATGCGCGGTTGTCGGTGGCGAAGAGCGGAACGGCCGACGGCTGCGGGCTGGTGCCGGAGTCGATCATCGCGACCGGGATGTTGGCGGCGAGCGCCTGGTCGGTGGCCGGCGCCAAGGCGCGGGAGTCGGTGGCCGCGTAGACGATGCCGTCGACCTTCTTGGTGACGAAGTTCTGGATCAGGTTGACCTGGCCCTCGACATCGGTCTCGGTCGTCACCCCGTCCCACTGGACGGTGACGTTGCCCGCGCGTTGCGCGGCGCAGTCGGCACCCGCCTTCACCGTGTTCCAGTAGTCGGCCCCGACGGCCTTCGGCACCACGGCGAGCTTCAGCGGCCCGCTCGCGTCCTTGGTCGCGCCGTCGCCTCCGTCGCGGACCTCGACCCCGCCGCAGGCGCTGAGCAGAGCAGTCGCCGCGGCGGCAGCCAGGATGGCTCGTGTGCGCAGGAGGTGCCCTCGCGCGCGCCGGCTGGTGGTGGTGTGTGCCATGGTGTGTGTCCTTCCTCGTTCGGACTCTCGAAATGGCATGTCAACCCCGTGCTTGCAGCCGCCGGCGGCGGTACTGGTCGAAGTAGACGGCGGCCCAGATGATCAGGCCGACGATCACCTGCTGGTAGTGGATGCTGATGTCGAGCAGGACGGCGCCGTTGCGCACCAGGGCGATGAGGAAGGCGCCGATGATGGACCCGACGATCCGGCCCTGCCCGCCGAAGAGGCTGGCGCCGCCGATGACCGCGGCGGCGATGACGTCGAGTTCCAGTGAGATGCCGTAGTTCGGCTGACCCGAGTTGACCCGGGAGGCGGCGATCATGCCGCCCAGCCCGACCAGGACCCCGGCCAGCACGTACACCCCGGTCAGGTAGCGACCCACCCGGATGCCCGAGCGGCGGGCCGCCTCCAGGTTGGAGCCCATCGCGTAGGTGTACTGACCGAACCGGGTCTGGGAGAGCAGGAAGGCGACTCCGACGGCCACGAGGGCGGTGATCACCACGGCGAACGGGATGCCGATGATCTCGCCGTTGCCCAGCAGCTGGAAGGACCGGGGCAGTCCGTAGACGCCGACCGCGCCGGTGATGATGAAGACGAGACCGCGACCCACCGACATCGTCCCCAGCGTCGCGATGAACGGCGGAATTCGGGCGATGGTGACCAGCAGCCCGTTCACCAGCCCGGCCAGCGCGCCGACGCCGATTGCGACCGCGGTCGCGGCCCAGAGCGGGAAGCCGAGGTCACGGACGACCATCGCCCCGGCGACGCCGGCGAGGGCGGCGACCGACCCCACCGACAGGTCGATGCCCTTGGTGATGATGACCATCGTCTGCGCCGCGGCGATGATGGCGATCACTGCCGTCTGCGCCCCGATGTTGAACAGGTTGTCCACCGTCAAGAAATAGGGACTGGCGAAGCTCAACGCGATGAACAGGACGACGAGCGCGGTGGCGGCGGTGAACTCGGAGACGGCGTGCGAGATCCGTTCTCGGAACCAGTCGCTGAGTTCGCCGCGCTGCCTGCCGGCGGTTGCCTCGACGGTACTCATCGTCGGACCTGACCTCCCCAGCCGTGGCTCCGACACCCGACGGATCACCGCCGGTGAGCGGAGCACCTGTGAGAACCGAGCCTCCTCGGCAGGGAGAGCACGAACCGAAGCCCGCATCACCGTCGAGATAGGTCGGATGTTTCGCTCGATCAGGCGTTACCATGCCATGCATTCAGGTATGTTGCCAAGGTCTTACGACCATGTTTTGCCATCGTTATCCGAGCCGCCGGCCGCATACGTCCGATCAAACTGCCACCACCACGACGGCCCCGGACGTGGCACCGCCGGACGTCGGCGATGCGGCCCACTCGGGCGTCCACACCGGAATGTCGGCAGGATGCGGCGAGGTGGCGAGCCACGCACACGGCATCGTGGATCGACCATCGTCGGCCCGTGCATCTTATCGATAACACACGATGTATCGATACCGGATCGCGAAGGCGTCCGCGCCGCGGCCGGACCCAGAGGTGGTGGTGCGCGTCGACGATGCCCGACGCGAGCGGGTCGCTGGTCGTCATCGGCCACGCCCTGGTGCGCTCAGGCACCCGCCCGGCCGGTGGATCGGTCGGCAGCATTGACGTGTTAGCGGTAACAGGCACCTACCATCGGCCCGCAGCCGGATCGGACCCGCGCACCGACAGAGGCGGTGGCCACCATTGGCATCGAGCTTTGGTATGACGAATCAGCCGACACCGATCCGGCTCGAACAGCCACCGACCAGCCGCACCCGCACCACGACCGCAGGCACCGACGGCTTCGGGTCCGGGCCCGTGCGGCCGGGTTGACCGCCCGAGGCGGCACCGATACCGTCGACCCACTATCTGCGGCGACGCGAGGGAAGCCGGTGTGAATCCGGCGCGGTCGCGCCACTGTGAGCGGTCCACCGTTTCGACGGAGGCCCGCGAGCCAGGACGCTCGGTCGTCCGCAGCCTTGCGATGGGGACGCGTCATCCCCGGGGAGGTTCGTGTACGCATGTCCAGTTCCACGTCCAGCCAGCCGTTGGTGCACCCCGCTGGCACCGCACGTCTTCTGTGGACGGTCCTGACGACCGTCGCCGTGCTCACCCTGCTGGCCTACCTTGTCGCCTTCGACCAGGGCGCGGTCTCGCGCAGCGGCATGTACCTGCACGAACTCATGCACGACGGGCGGCACCTGCTGGGTGTCCCGTGCCACTGAACACCACCACCGCTCCCCCGTTCGTCACCGTCCTCGTCCGTGGCCTGCTCGCCGGACTGGTAGCCGGCCTGCTCGCGGGGGCGTTCGCCTACGTCGCCGGTGAACCGCGGATCGAGGCGGCCATCGCGATCGAGGAGGCGGCCACGCACGCCGAGCCGGCCGCCGGCGGGCACCAGCACGAGGACGCCCTGGTCAGCAGGAGTGGTCAGCGGGGTGGGCTGTTCCTGGCCACCGGCCTGTTCGGTGCCGCGATGGGTGGCCTGCTGGCCACCGCGTACGTCCTGCTGTCGCGCCGGCGACGCGCCTACGACGACGGACGGTCGGGGCTGCTGCTGGCCGGCGCGGCGCTGCTCGGCGCGGTGATCGTGCCGTTCCTCAAGTATCCGGCGAATCCGCCGGCGGTCGGCGACCCGGCGACCATCAACCAGCGCACCGTCACCTACCTGCTGATGGTGGTGCTCGGCCTGGTGGCGGTCTGGGCGGGCTCGTTGGGCTACCGGGCGGTCGGCGTCGGGGCACCGACGTGGCTGCGCGTGGCCGCAGCCGTCGGCGGCTTCCTGCTGGTCACCGTGGTGTCGTACGTGGTGATGCCGTCCTTCCAGGAGGTCCCGGCCGACTTCCCGGCGACCCTGCTGTGGGACTTCCGGCTGGCCTCGCTCGGCACCCAGGTCGTGCTCTGGACCGGGATCGGTCTGCTGTTCGCGGCCCTGATGCACGACCGGTGCCGGGCCACGAGCGCGGCGCCGGTGACGTGACCGCCACCAGCCTGCGGCTGGTCGCACACGGGCACACCGCCGCCCTGCGCAGGGCACGCTTCGGCGGAACGGACGACGGTCTGGACGAGGGTGGCCTGCGGGCCGTCCTCGCCCTGGCCTGCGCCCCAGAGGGCCGGTGGGGACACCTGGGCGCCGCCGATGTCGGGCTGTCCAGTCCCGCGGCGGCGGCCGTCCAGACCGCCGACGCCCTCGGCCTCACGCCGACCGTCGAGGCGGCGCTGACCGACTGCGACTACGGCCACTGGACCGGACGGTCACTCGACGACGTCGCGGCCGACCAACCGCAGGCGCTGCACGAGTGGCTGTCCACACCGGACGCGGCACCCCATGGCGGCGAGTCCGTGACCGCGGTGCGGGACCGCGTCGGCCACTGGTTGGACGGGCAGCGCGGACGCGGGCGGCGGGTCGTGGCCGTCACCCACCCGCTCGTCATCCGGGTCGCGGTCGTGCACGCCCTCGGGCTCCCGACGGCGACGTACCGCCAGGTGGACGTCGAACCGTTGGCGGTCGTCCGACTCACCGACCACGGCGCACGATGGCAGCTACGACTGGCCGCACCCGCGACACCGCGGATGTCCGCCTGAGCGTCGGCCCGGCCGGCAGGCCGTGGCCATCCTTCTGGACGGCCACGGCCTGAGCCCGGCTCCGGGCGCCTGTCAACGGCGGCCGAGGATGGGCGTCAGGACCGAGGCGGCCAACAGGTACGCCCCGAGCACCCAGCTGATGTCGCTGGTCAAGACGCTCAGGGCCCTTCCGATGGTCGGCTGCGCTCTCCTTCGGAGTCGGCCTGACATCGTTGTCATCGAGCTCGTGACGATGAAGGCGGGAGTTAGGGGGACTGCCGCTGATAGTTCCGGGCAGGGCACAGCGATGTCAACGGGTTGATCACACCGAAACGTCACGGTGGCGGTCGTCAGGCGAACACCGGCCGAACCGACGACGGGCGGTGCGGCGGGAGGCTGACCGCCGGCACCGCCATGTCGCCGTCCGTCCGTCGCCTGGCGATCCGGCCCGTGTCCGCCGTGGACAGACTCCCGCATCCGCCGACGCACGCGGCAGAGGAATACGACCCGGGTCTGACAGAGGGGGCCGAAGGTCCCCCCAGGAGCGGTACGGCGGCACTGATCGGCAGCCCGCGCGGCGAGTGGAATAGGGGCGACACCGACGAACGAGAAAGGACGTGGACACCATGACCGCCACTCAGCTCCCCACGACTCCCCGGCACGACACCCCCGCCGGACGCAACGGCACCACGGTGACCGCTCCCGCGACCGTCATCACCACCACCGAGACCAGGACGCAGAAGGCCACCCGGTTCACCCTCGCCGGCCTGCGCATCGCCCTCGGCTGGATCTTCCTCTGGGCCTTCATCGACAAGGTCTTCGGGCTCGGCTTCGCCACCAAGGCCCAGGGCGCCTGGATCGACGGCGGCAGCCCCACCAAGGGCTTCCTCGGCAACGCCGTCACCGGCCCGTTCGCCGACGTGTACAAGGGCTTCGCCGGCGCCGCCTGGGCCGACTGGCTCTTCATGATCGGCCTGGCCGCCATCGGCACCGCGCTGATCCTCGGCATCGGCCTGCGCGTCGCCGCGGTCGCCGGTGGCCTGCTCCTGGTCCTCATGTTCACCGCGGTGCTGCCCCCGGAGAACAACCCCGTCATGGACGACCACCTGATCTACGCCGGTGTCCTCGCCGTCCTCGCCCTGACCGCCGCCGGCGACACCCTCGGCCTCGGCAAGCCGTGGGCCAGGCTCCCCCTCGTCCAGCGCCTACCCTGGCTCCGGTAACCACCACGGATCGTCCACGGTCGGCACCCACCGGTGCCGGCCGTGGACGTCGTCGTGCCGGTGCGCCGGACACCGCCGCGACCCTGAGGGTGCCGTCGAAACTTTCGGGTGTTTTCCGGATCGAACTGAGTCGATCTTTATTCGGTGCTGGATGGGCTCTTCGTCGTCTGACACCCGACCCGCGCGTCCGCGCCGCTGCGGTTCCGGAGCCCTTCCGGAACTTGTTGACGTGCCGGAATTCTCGCTGTAATACTTCGATTCATTGAGGTCGATGCGATCAGTTCGTCGGGTACCAGTCGACCTTCCCACCCATACCCACCTGTCCGTGGCGCGCCGCCGCATGTCCGGCGCGCGTTCGGGCCTGGTTGAAGGGGCACCAGATGAGCACTGTCTCCGCTGGCGTGGTCGCCGGTCCCAAGCGGCTTCGTGCGGCGCTCGCCGTCCTCGCCACCGCCGTCGCGACCTGCGGCGTCGTCATCGCCGCCACCGCCACCGCGTCAAGCGCGGCCGCCTGCAACGGCTACGTCGGGCTGACCTTCGACGACGGACCGACCGGCAGCACCGGCGCACTGCTGAACGTGCTGCGCGCCAACGGCGCACGGGCCACCATGTTCAACGTCGGGCAGAACGTGCAGAACAACCGGTCGGCGGCGCAGGCGCAGGTGGCCGCTGGCATGTGGGTCGGCAACCACAGCTGGAACCACGCGCACATGACCTCGATGAGCCAGGCGCAGATGCAGTCCGACCTGTCCCAGACCAGCTCGGCCATCCAGTCGGCCACCGGCAGCCGGCCGCAGCTGTTCCGCCCGCCGTACGGGGAGACCAACGGCACCCTCCAGTCGGTCGCCTCGTCGCTGGGCATGCGCCAGGTGATCTGGGACGTGGACTCCCAGGACTGGAACGGCGCCAGCGTCAGCCAGATCGTGGCCAACGCCAGCCGCCTGCAGAGCGGCCAGGTCATCCTCATGCACGACGGCATCCAGAACACCCGGGACGCGATCCCGCAGATCATGGCAAACCTCACCAGCCGCAACCTGTGCCCCGGCATGATCTCGCCGTCCACCGGCCGGGCGGTCGCGCCCGACGGCACGACCCCGCCGCCCGGCACGACCCCGCCGCCCGCCGGCAGTTGCTCCGCGACCGCGACCACCACCAACGTCTGGGGTGACCGGTACAACACCTCGGTGACGGTCAGCGGTGCCACCACCTGGGCCGTGGTCGTGGCCCTCACCGCACCGCAGACGGTCGCCACCACCTGGAACGGCACCCCCAGCTGGGACGGCAGCGGCACCGTCATGACCATGCGATCCAACGGCAGCGGCAACACCTTCGGCTTCACCACGATGTTCAACGGCAACAGCGGCGCCCGCCCGCAGATCCGTTCCTGTACCGCCGGCTGACACGCCGTCGGCTCCACCGGTCGTGCGTGGCGACGCGGCGGTCGCCACGCACGACCACTCCCCTGCCCGCCGATGTGCCGACGCACGGGATGCAGCCGCGGCCGTGAAGTGCGTACAGTTCCGGGTCGGACGTGGGCGGGCCGGGGGAAACCGGCGTGGGGAACGGGACGAGACAAAGGCGCATGACGGCAGACAGCATTACCGAAAACGGTCAGCATGGGATCGACCGCAGCCGACTGGAGACCTGTCTCAGCGTCTTCGAGGCGTTGGAGTCCCTGCCGCCCGACCACCCCGACGTGGTGCGTGTGCAGCGGGCCACCGCGAAGCTCTACAAGATCATCAAGCAGCGGCGACGTGAGGAACGGCGCGACGCCATCCTCGCGGCCGACCGTGCGGTGACGGAGGCCACCGCGACCGGCGCTCCGGGCCGCATCGACGACGAAACCCAGGGCATCCCCCTCGCCTCGCCCACCGAGGGCACCACGGCCGGCTTCCTGCACAACCCGCGCGGCTGCTACGTCTGCAAGCAGCGCTACCGCGAGGTCGACGCCTTCTACCACCAGCTCTGCCCGTCCTGTGCCGCGCTCAACCGGGAGCGCCGCGACGCCCGCACCGATCTGACCGGTCGGCGCGCGCTGCTCACCGGCGGCCGGGCGAAGATCGGCATGTACATCGCGTTGCGGCTGCTGCGCGACGGCGCGCACACGACGGTGACCACGCGGTTCCCCCACGACGCGGTGCGCCGGTTCGCCGCGATGCCGGACAGCGCGGACTGGCTGCACCGCCTGCGGATCGTCGGGATCGACCTGCGCGACCCCGCCCAGGTGATCGCCCTCGCCGACTCGGTCAGCAGCCAGGGGCCACTCGACATCCTGATCAACAACGCGGCGCAGACGGTTCGCCGCTCCCCCGGGGCGTACGCGCAGCTCATCGCCGCGGAGGCCGCGGCCCTGCCGGACGGGCCGCTGCCGGAGCTGATCACGTTCGCCAAGCCGGACGGCCACGGTGCCCCGGCGGGCAGCCTGACCGTCGGCCCGCAGTCGACCGCGCTGACCCCGCACGCGCTCACCGCCCTGGCGTTGACCAGCGGCTCCGCTTCACCGGAACGGATCGCCGCGTCCACCGCCATCGACGCCGGCGGCCTGGTGCCGGACCTCGACTCGGTCAACAGCTGGGTCCAGCGGGTGCACGAGGTCGACCCGGTCGAGCTGCTCGAGGTGCAGCTCTGCAACGTGACCGCGCCGTTCGTGCTGGTCAGCCGACTGCGACCGGCGATGGCCGCGGCGCAGGCGCGCCGCAAGTACATCGTGAACGTCTCAGCGATGGAGGGTCAGTTCGGTCGCGGCTACAAGGGGCCGGGGCATCCGCACACCAACATGGCCAAGGCCGCGTTGAACATGCTGACCCGGACCAGCGCCCAGGAGATGCTGACCGACGGCATCCTGATGACCAGCGTCGACACCGGCTGGATCACCGACGAGCGGCCCCACCCGACGAAGATGCGGCTGGCCGACGAGGGCTTCCACGCCCCACTCGACCTGGTCGACGGCGCGGCCCGGGTGTACGACCCGATCGTCCGTGGTGAGCTGGGCGAGGACCTGCACGGGGTCTTCCTGAAGGACTACGCCCCCTGCGCCTGGTGATCGATGTTCCCACCGCTCGACGAGGAGAAGGTACATGTCATCCGACCATGACCAGTGGCCGACGCTGGACGAGCTGCTGCGCGAGGAGAGCGAGCTGGAGCTCGCGAGCCTGACCGAGACCGACGCGTTCGAGTTGGGCGTGCTCGCCGTCACCGCCGCCGCGCAGCAGCGGCTCCCGATCTCGGTGGGCGTGTGGCGGACCGGACGCCAGCTGTTCCACAGCGGTCTGCCGGGCTCGACGGCGGACAACGACGGGTGGCTGCGCCGCAAGGGGCGCGTGGTGCTGCGGTTCGAGCGCTCGTCGCTGTACATGGCCCGGCTCTGCCAGGACAAGCAGACGACGCTCACCGAGAAGTTCGGCCTGCCGGCCTCGCGGTACGCGGCTGCCGGCGGCGCGGTGCCCCTGCGCGTTCGCAGCGCCGGCGTCGTGGGCTGGTTCGGAGTGTCCGGCCTTCCGCAACTGGACGACCACCGCTTCGTCGTCGACGTCCTCCGCAAGCTTCCGGGCTAGCCGCCCGGTCGGCCCCGGCGGCCGCACCGCGAGGCCGCCGGGGCCGTGCCGCCGGACCGATCGTCATCGCGCCAGCACCGGGGCCGCACGAGCGTCGTGCCCAGCTCGAAGGTCTGCGCGGGTCAGTGGCGGGCGCGCCGGTTGGCGCGCAGGGCACTCAGGATCAGGCCGGGCGAGGCCAGCGAACTCGGATGCTCCCGCATGGAGACGACCTCGTTGAACCGCCGGGCGACCCCGACGTCGGTGACCGTCGCCTCGACGATCTGCCGGCTCGCCCAACTGGAGAGCCGGTAGCCGCGCGGATAGGGCCCGTCGACGTGGGGCCGCGCCAGGTCCGCCGAGGTCGAGATCGACCAGGCGGCGTCCACCACGACCTTCTGCATCTCCAGGTACGAGCGGGCGGGCACGCTGAGATCCGGCTTGGATCGCAGGTACGTCGACAGGCACGCCGCGTGCAGAGCCGCCGCCGTCATCCCCTGCCCGTACACCGGATTGAACGACGCGACGGCGTCACCGACGCTGACGAGCCCGGCGGGGAACCGCTTGATCGCGTGGAAGTCCCGTCGCCGGCTGTCGGCGTGCGCGTAGGTCCGCACGTCGCCGAGCATCTCGTTGTCGGCCACCGCACCGAACTCGGGCGGGAACTGCTCGCGCAGCCGGCGGACGAAGTCCTCGGCGGTGCGACCCGGTCGATCGTCGCCGTACCCGGCCATCATGGCCATCCACTGACCGTCCTCGATGGCGAAGTACGCGGCACCGGCCACGTCGGCTTCCATCTGCGGGCTGTGCAGCGCCAGGACGACCGTCGACGCCGGGTTCGCCTCGGTGCGCCGGAACAGCGCGGTCGCGTAGTTCAGGTGCACGGTCATCCGCCGGGTGACCGGCCGCTCCCAGCCGGCCTGCTCCAGCCAGTCCGACAGTCTGCTCGAACGCCCCATGGCGTCCACCACGAGGTCGGCGCTCTCGGCGCCCGGTGCCCCGTCGCAGCGGACCCCGGTGACGGCGGTGCCATCGAACACGAGGCCGGTGGCGCGGGCGGCGACGGTCTTGACGTTGGGCAGCCGCAGCACCTGCTGGCGGATCAGCCCCTCCAGCAGCGGTCGGCTGCCCGCCAGGCTGTCGGCGTCGTCGGGCACGACAACCTTCAGCCGACCGTCGAAGTAGTTGCGTCTGGCCTCCGGGGGCGCCTCGACCGCCCCGTTGGCCACGGCCGCTTCGCGGAAGCCGGGGAACAGGCGTTCGAGGTGGAGGAAACCGCCGGGCAGCAGCGCGTGCAGCTGGGTTCCCTGCGGTACGCCGGGCCGATCCCCGGACACCTGCAGGTCGTCCCGCTCGATGATGATCACGCTGTCCGCGTAGTCGGACAGCACCCGGGCGGCCAGCAGACCGGCGACGCTCCCGCCGATCACGACCGCCTTGCCCAGGACCGGGGTCGCCTGGTCGGGAGGTCGCACGGCGTTCAGCACGGCGAAGACCTGAGCCGGAGAGAGGGACATCGTGCTCTCCAAGAGATGCGAGGCATGGTGACCGTGCCGTACTCGTCGGCGGGTGCGGCACGGACGGGACGGTGGACGGTCGTCGCGATTGCCCGACGATCGTTGCACACGGCCGGATGCTGCCTTGACAGCTCCACGCGGTTGTCGGATAGCGGCCAGGATGCTGGACGAGGCCGACCTTCGGGTGGAGTGACCCGGGTGGTTCCGTGATCGCGACCGACGCCGCCGGTAACAGGGTCGGGTTCGGCTCGGCCGGGCAGACCCCGGCGGCGTCCGACCCCGTCCGCGCCGCCGTCGGTGACCTGCTCGCCAGGACGGTCACCTGACCGACCGCCCGGCGCCGCGCGGATCGCGGCGTCCCCGCCGGTGAGCAGCGCCGCCGGTTATGCCGCCACCGCGGCGGCGTCCGCCGTGGTGCAGCCACTGGCCGAGCTCTGGCTGTGCGCGATGACCGCGTCGAGCCGGTCCCTGGCCTGCACGAGTCGAGTGATCTGCTCGTCGATGCGGGCGCGTTCGGCGTTCAGCAGGGCGCGGGACTGCGGCGTGCTGACCTTCGCGTCCACGCAGGGCAGGAGGTCCAGGATCGTCCTGCTGGACAGGCCGGCCGCGTACAGCATCTGGATCAGGTGCACCCGGTCGGCGGCGGCATCGCCGTAGTGGCGCTGGCCGCCGTTGCTGCGGGTGGACGCGAGCAGCCCCTGCTCCTCGTAGTAGCGCAGCGCTCGCACCGACACGCCGGTGCTGCTGGCGAGCTCACCGATCCGCACGATCTCTCCCCCTCACCTGGTGACGCCGGCACAACACTTGCCTCTAACGTCAGCGTCAGGTTCCAGCGTAGCCCCCGCGACGGACCGTCATTGAGCACGGGCCGCCGCGACCGCCGCTGGACCGAAAGCGCCGTGAGTCGGCTCGATCGTTGGCGGCTGAGCAATTCGACACGCCGAGCATCGCGCTGCTGAACTGCCACCGATCCCCGACTCGATCCGAGCGAGGTCTCCCACGCCAGCGGACCGGGAGGGTTGGGGCACCCCTCCCGGTCCGGACGGCAGCGACGTCCGTCGCAGTCGGTCAGCGGGTGTACGGACCGTTGACGACACCGCTGATCTGGTGCTGAGCGGTCTTGTCCTGCGCCCGGTCGGCGGTCGAGCCGGCGGGGGCGGTGTGCACCTTGCTCGTGTCGAAGTCGTAGGCGCTCTCCGCGTGCAGGATCTGGTCGATGCCGCTGACCTCGTCCTCCCGCCGCACCCGGAAGCCGATCGTCATGTCAATGATCTTGACGAGCAGCCACGTCAGTGCGACCGAGTACGCGGCGACGGCGAAGGCACCGACCGCCTGCTTGAGCAACTGCTCGGCACCGGCACCGGCGACGAGGCCGTCCGTGGTGTCGAACACTCCGATGAGGAGCGTGCCCACGAAACCGCCGACCGCGTGCACCGCCACGACGTCCAGCGAGTCGTCGTAGCCGAACCGGTCCTTCAGGCTGACGGCCCAGGCGCAGACGACGCCGGCGATGACACCGATGGCGATCGCACCCCAGGTGTTCACGACCGCGCAGGCCGGGGTGATGGCCACCAGACCGGCGACCGCACCCGACGCGGCGCCCAGGGAGGTGAAGCCACCCTTGCGTACGCGCTCCCAGACGAGCCAACCGATCATGCCGGCACCGGCCGCGACCTGGGTGTTCATGAAGGCGACGCTGGCGGTGCCGTTCGCGGCGAGGGCCGATCCGGCGTTGAAGCCGAACCACCCGAACCACAGCAGGCCCGAGCCGAGCATCACCAGCGGCAGGCTGTGCGCCCGCATCGACTCCCGCTTGAAGCCGACCCGGTTGCCGAGGACCAGGAGCGCGCCGAGGGCGGCCATGCCGGCGTTGATGTGGACCGCCGTGCCTCCGGCGAAGTCCTTCACGCCGAGCTTGAAGATCCAACCGTCGGCCTGCCACACCCAGTGGGCCACCGGGAAGTACACCACGGTCACCCAGAGGGCCACGAACAGCATCCACGCGCCGAACTTGGCACGGTCAGCGATCGCCCCGCTGATCAGCGCCGGCGTGATGACGGCGAACATCATCTGGAAGACCGCGAAGGCGAGCACCGGAATGCTGCCCGTCAACGTGGTGTCCGAGATCCCGCTCATGCCCACGTTGGCCAGGTCACCGACGAGCCCACTGCCACCGACGTCCTCGCCGAAGGCGAGCGAGTATCCGTAGGTCACCCAGAGCACGCTGACGATGCCCAGGCTGATGAAGCTCATCAGCAGCATGTTGAGCACGCTCTTCACGCGAACCATGCCGCCGTAGAAGAACGCCAGGCCCGGGGTCATCAGCATGACCAGCGCGGCGCTGATCAGCACGAATGCGGTATCACCCGCGTCGAAGCCGTCTGGCATCGAGATGTACTCCATGTCTTGATAACTGCCGCGTCAGTGCGGCGTGGTTGGAATGTCGTCCGTGAGCGCGGACCGCAGACCTCACACAAGGTCGGCGGCCTCCAGGGCGCTGCAGCAGGTGTCGACGATGAGGCGGGTGACGGTGTACGGGTCGACGTTGGCGTTGGGCCGGCGGTCCTCGATGTAGCCCTTCTTGTCGATCTCCACCTGCCACGGGATGCGCACCGAGGCGCCGCGGTCGGAGACGCCGTAGCTGTACTCGTTCCAGGGAGCCGTCTCGTGCGCGCCGGTCAGGCGGGCCTCGACGCCGGCGCCGTAGCTGCGGATGTGCTCCGCGGGCTTGTCGCCCCGGCCGAGGGCCTCACAGGCCTCGATGATCGCCGTGTAGTTCTCCCGCATGGCACGCGTCGAGAAGTTGGTGTGGGCGCCGGCGCCGTTCCAGTCACCCCGCGCGGGCTTCGGCTCCAGGGTCGCGGAGATGCCGAACTCCTCGGCCGTGCGGTGCAGGAGCCAGCGGGCGACCCACAGCTGGTCGGCGACCTCCAGCGGGGACAGCGGGCCGACCTGGAACTCCCACTGGCCGGGCATGACCTCGGCGTTGATGCCGGAGAGGGACAGGCCCGCGGCGAGGCAGTTGTCCAGGTGCTTCTCGACCACGGCGCGGCCGTAGATCTCGTCGGCGCCGACGCCGCAGTAGTAGCCACCCTGCGGGGCCGGGTAGCCGCCGTCCGGGAAGCCCAGCGGGCGGGAGCCCTTGAAGAAGGTGTACTCCTGCTCGATGCCGAACAGCGACTCCTGGGCCGCGAACTGCTCGGCCACCGGGCGCAGCAGCGCCCGCGTGTTGGACTCGTGCGGGGTGCCGTCGATGTTGAACACCTCGCACAGCACCAGCAGGTGCGCACCGCCGCGGATGGGGTCGGCGTAGGTGGCGACCGGCTCGAGGACGCGGTCGGAGCTGCTGCCCTCGGCCTGGTTGGTGCTGGAGCCGTCGAAGCCCCACGTGCCCGGCGCGACGCCGTCCTCGATGATCTTCGTCTTCGACCGGAGCTTCGCGGTCGGCGTGGTGCCGTCGATCCAGATGTATTCAGCCTTGTACGCCATGGGTCTCTTTCTCCTGTGTCCGGGCCGGATGGCCCACGAAATCGTGATCGGTCGAACCGGCGTCTCAGACCGCCGCGAGCGGCTCGTCGGTTCGTAGGAGGTGGGTGGCTGACGCCCGGCTTTCGCCCAGCGTCGAGGTGAGCACGGTGACAACGTTGTCATGTGCTCCTCGCTCGGCGTCGGAGAGCGCGGTGCCTCCCCAACGGTCCCGCAGCGTCGGATCGGCCCCGCGGTCCAGGAGGTACTGGACCACGTCGAGGTTTCCGTCGGAGGCCGCGAGGTGCAGCGCGGTCCGCCGGTCGTAGTCGGCGGAGTTCGGATCCTTCCCCGCCGCGAGCGCGAGCCGGACGTACTCCAGATCGCCGTGACTGGCGGCCCAGAGCAACCGCGTGGTCGACCCCACCTCGTCCTCGTTCCTCCCGCGCCGCGGATCGCGCTTGCCGGAGTCCTCGCCGGCGGCCAACGAGTCGTAGACGTGGAAGTTGAACCGGTTGATCAGTTCCTTGCAGAACGCGACCCCCCGGACGGAGTTGCCGAGCGCGTCGAGGCGCGGCGACCAGACGCAGATGCCCATCACGCCGGGAACCACGATCATGAGTCCGCCGGAGACGCCGCTCTTCGCCGGCAGGCCGATGGTGAAGGCGAACTCACCGGAATAGTCGTACATCCCGCACGAGGACATCAGCGACAGACACTTGCGCGCGGTGTCGGCGGAGAAGATCCGCTCCCGGGTGAGGGGATTGACACCACCGTTGGCGAGCGAGGCGGCCACGACCGACAACGACCGGGCGTCGACCTCGATGGAACAGCACTGGAAGTAGAACTCCAGCGTCTCGGTGAGGTCGGTCCCGTCCGGAAAGGCCTGGTGCTCGCGCATGAAGTACCCGAGAGCGAAGTTCCGATCCGCCGAACGCCGTTCCGAGAGATAGACGGCATTGTTGAAACCGACCGTCCCGCCCCCGGCCAACCGGCGCCACGTCTCGGCCACGTGGTCGAAACGGTCGGCCATCTCCCAACTGGGGCGCAGCAGCGAACAACACATGATCGCCCCAGAATTGATCATCGGGTTGTGCGGAAGCCCCTCGTTGTTCAACGTCAACTCGTTGAACCCGCGACCGCTGGGCTCCCGCCCGACGTGCCGGTGCACCTGTTCGGCACCGTGCTGCTCCAGCGCGAGACAGTAGTTGATCGGCTTGCAGACCGACTGGACGCAGAACGGGGTCTCCGCGTCCCCCACCGCGGCGCGCTGGCCGTCGGTGGTGCACAACGCGATGCCGAACTTCTCCGGATCCACCCGGCCCAACTGCGGGATGTAGTCGGCGACCCGCCCATCCTCGACATCCCGGAGGCCCTCGAAGATCGCGAATATCTCCGTCTGCAACGCGGCGAAGTCCGGAATGACGAGGTCCCCGCGAAGTGACCTCTCGATGACACCGCCACCCGTCCTGCACAGCGCGATGAAGCCGGCCAGATCGATCCGCGCCCGACCGTCGGCGCTGGTGGCGGCCCGCACCTCGACCAGGCGCGGGTCCGTCTCGGAGATGCCCGCAACGCGCAGCCGGTCCACGAGTTCGGTCACCGCGACCGTGCCGTCGGTGTCCACAGCAAAGGACGCGAACAGCTTCCCGTACTCGGCGGCGGCGAAATCGTCGATACCGGACGGCTCAACGCCGCGGGTCCACGCCTGATCGAGGCGGCGCGGCGCGGTTCTGGTCTTCTTCATCGCGGGCATGGCGCGGGTTCAACTACTCCGTAAATGTTGGCAACGGCGTGGTGGCGACGCCATGTCCCGGCAGTCGCGTTCTGGTGACAGTCGACCTGTCAACCTTCCACGCTTGCAAAGACTAGGGAGGGCCGGTGTACGACCGCTTTATTCCGACTGACCGGCGACTGACGTCCGCAACCGCACCAACGCGGATGTCGAGACACGTGACTACATTGGGGCAGCGGTGAACCACCGCTGCTCGGGTTTCGTGACAGGTACGGTGAATTTCCAGACCGTAGAGAGTGAGCAGGTTGTGAGAATCCTTGTGGTGGGCGCCACTCAGGGCATCGGTCGCGAATTGGCCGCCGAGTACGCCAGGCGGGGTGACGAGGTGACCATTACCGGACGGGCAGCGGAACGGGCCGAGGCCGAGGCGAAGCGACTTCACGCCGAGACCGGGGGTCACGTGTCCGGACTGGCGCTCGACCTGTCCCAGCCGGAGTCGGTGGCGGAGGCGCTGAGCACGGTGGAGCGGGTGGACCGGGTCGCTGTCGCCGGCATGATCCGAGACCGCAACACCGTCGGGTCCTTCTCGGTGGAGGACGCGGTGACGCTCGCGACCACCAAGATCGTCGGCTATGCCGCGGTGGCGGCCGCCCTGCGCGACCGCCTCGCACCGGGTGCCGCCGTGCTGCTGTTCGGTGGGATGGCGAAAGACCATCCCTACCCGGGTTCCACCGTGCTGTCCACCGTCAATGCCGGGGTGATGGGCATGGTGCGCACCCTGAGCGTGGAACTCGCCCCGGCGCGGGTCAACTCGATCCACCCGGGCGCGGTCGCCGACAGTCCCGCGTGGGTGGACAAGCAGGCCATCCTCGACCCCCTGCGCAAGATCTCCCTGACCGGGGAGCTGCCCACCATGCGGCAGATCGTCGACGGATGCGTCTTCCTGCTGGAGAACGCGGCCGCCAACGGTGTCAATCTCACCCTCGACGCCGGGCGCGCCTAGCGTCGGAGGCCCGCGATCTCGGCTGTCCTGAACCCCGGTCGGCGGTTCAGGGCAGCCGGGCGGGCACCCGTGCCGCCATCGGCCGGCCCGCGAGCCGGCGCAGGGCGATGATCTCGTACCCGTTGAGCGCGAACACCGACGGCATCACCCTCGCGTCCGGCACGTCGTTCTCGATGCACGCCGACTTCTTCAACGCCTGGAAGGACGAGGCGCTCGCCGCACGGGTGCGCAACTGCCTCGACCAGGGCGTGAAGTGCAACTCGGCCGGCAACTTCTAGCGTGATCGTCAACCCGGGGCCGGTGTCTCAGCCCCGGGTTGACGATCACAGGCATCGGTCGACGTCGCCGACAGCGACGCGGTACGACGGCGGCGGCCGGTCACCCCTCGATCCGGGGCGGCCGGCCGCCGTCGCGTCGATCGGCTAGAGCCGGGCAGCACCCGCCTCGGTGGCCGCCTGCACGGCCGAGGTCCGGCGAACCTCCGCCCGCTCGTCGCCGGCGCTCTCCCGATCCGGGTCGGCAACCCGGGCGGCCCGGTTGGTGGTCGCGGCCGCCTGGTCACCGGTCACGCCGCCGCGGATCCGGTTGTTCGCGGCCACCTGGGCGGCCGGGTTGTTGCCCGTCACGGTCAACCCACCATTGATGATGTTGTCGTCGACGGTGACACCGCCAATGGTGTTGGTGACGCTGACGTCGGCACCCCAGTAGCCACCGGAGGCGCAACTGTCGAGGGTGCCGTTCGGGCCGAGTTGGACGCCGCCCAGGTTGCCGGCAAACGTGGCCCGACCGCGGACCGCGCTGCCGCACAGGACACTGCCGGTGGCGCTGTTGAGCACCGACAGGGTTCCGTCGACGAACGAGTCGTGCACGTCGGTGTAGTAGGTGCCGGTGCTGCTGACGTTGCGGTCCACCTGGGTGCCCCGGTCGAGTCGGACCTCGCCGGCGCCGACGGTGACGTTGCCGGTGATCGTCGCCGCCTCGGCGAACAGGAAGCTGTCGATGGTCGCGGTGCCCTTCGGCCGTACGGTCACGGCACCGGTGCGGGCGTCTTTGAGGAAGACGCCGTACCCTCCGGCGGCCAGCACCACCTGGCCGTCGACGGTCGTCTCGGTGGCGTCGAGGTAGCCGTCGGCCGCGACGCGGACCTCGCCGCTGACCCGCCCGCCGGTGACCACGAGGTTGGCGCCGGCGGCGACGGTGACGTTGCCGGTGATCGTGGTGCCGGTCAGCGCGCAGGACTCGCCGGCCGGCACGAGCAGGTCGTTGGGCACGGTCACCGCACCGCCGGTGCCGATGCAGTGGGTGACCAGGTCGGCGTGGGCGGTGGGCGCGACGGCCAGCACCGAGGCGGCGACGACGGCGCTCACGGTGGCCAGCTTGGCGACGGTACGTCCGGGCATCGTGGTACTCCCTGTCGGTGAGATTCGAGGACTCATGCGCCGACGTCCGATCGGGCCGCGGCGCGGACGATGGCGCCCTGCTGGCGCTTGTTGAGCGTTCCGCCGGTCACCAGCGCGGTGGTGACCGCCTCGACGTGCCGGACGAAGTCGGCGTGGCCGGGGTAGTCGGCGTGTTCGTCGATCAGATCGTTGATGGTGCAGCCGTCACCCGTGTCGGCGTTGGCCACTCCGGTGTCGTCGCCGTCGATGATCACCGTGGCCCGGGTGTCGGACTCGGGGCAGGCGTCGGTGCCGCCGGCCACCACCGTGAACGTCGCCGACTGCTCGGCCGAGGCGTTACCGGCGGCGTCGGTCGCCCGGTACCGCAGGGTGTGCGCGCCGACGGCCCGGACGGAGACCGGAGCGGCGTACGCGGTCCAGGCCCCGGCGTCGAGCGCGTACTCGACGGATGCGACACCCGAGCCGGCGTCGGTCGCGGTGAGGGTGACGGTGGCGGCGACCACGTACGCGCCGTCGTCGTTGCGCTCGCCGGTGACCGTGGCGGACACCGCGGGTGGCGTGGTGTCCTCCTGCGGCGGGGCGACGACGGTGAAGTGGGCCATCTGCTCGGCCGAGGTGTTTCCGGCGACATCGGTCGCCCGGTAGTGCAGCATGTGCATCCCGGTCGCGGTCACCACGAACGGGTTCGTGTACGCGCTGAAGGCAGCGCCGTCCAACGCGTACTCGATGGTGGCGACGCCGGATCCGGCGTCGGTGGCGGTCAGCGTGGCGGTTGCCGTACCGATGTAGTTGCCGTCGCTGTCCTTCTCACCGGACAGCGCGGCCGTGACCACCGGTGCGGTGGTGTCCTCCTCGGTCGGCTCGACGATCCGGAACGACACCGAGCCGACGGTGCTGGTGTTGCCGGCCTGGTCGGTGGCACGGAACTGCACCGAGTGGTCGCCGACCGCCGTCACCCGCACCGGCTGCGTGTACGGCTGGAAGCTGGTGTCGTCGACCTGGTACTCGACGGTGTCCACACCGGAGCCGGCGTCGGTGGCCGTGACGGTCACCGTCGCCGCGCCGACGTAGTTGCCGTCCTGGTCGCGGTCACCGGCCACGGCGGCGGTGACCGTCGGCGGCGTGGTGTCGCCGCCTCCGCCGCCGTCGGTGACCACCAGTTCGCCGACCATCTGGCTGTGGCCGGGGATCGAGCAGAAGTAGCGGTAGCGGCCCGGGGTCAGCGTGACGGTCGCCTGGTGGCGGCCGTCGTTGGCGTCGAACGGGCTGGCCAGGATGTTCAGGGTGACGTCGTGGTTGTAGCCCTCGGTGGTGGTGTCGAAGGTCAGCGTGTGCGGCATGCCGGTGGTGTTGCCGGTGGCCGCGCTGTTCTCCCAGATGATCGTGGTCGCGCCGGCCACCGCCTGGGTGGGCGCGGACTTGTAGCGGGTGATGTCGTCGTCGGCGGTCCAGGTCAGCACCTGGTCCGCGGCGACGCGCGGGGCGGCGGTGGCGGGCGTCGCGGCCAACGGGGTCACCGTGAGCAGCAGCGCCGACAGCGCGGCCGTGAGTCGTCGGATCATCGTCTCTCCTAGAGTTCCCGCACGCGGACGTTGCGGAACTCGGTCAGGTCGTTGTCGCCGTGGTTCTGCAGGCCGATGAAGCCGCGGAGGAACTGCCGCAGGTCGGTCGGCGGGTCGCCGGCACGGGAGGACTGCTTGCCCGGCGTGTTGTCGAACTCGTTGATCACCACGCCGTTGCGGATCATCGTGTAGTGCTGCCCGACCACGCGGATCTCGTAGTCGTTCCACTGCCCCTTCGGGGTGACACCGGCCTGGGCGAGCGGCACCGGGTCGAAGTTGTAGACCGAGCCGGTCTTCTGCGGCTCGCCGGTGTCACCGTCGTAGATCTGGATCTCGTGTCCGCAGTAGATCGCCACCCACGCCTGGGAGGTGCGGGCCGAGCCGACCGTGCCGCAACTGCCCGGTGGCCGCTGCTCCAGGGGGATCCGCGGATCCGGGAAGCGGGTGAAGACGCCGGTGTTGGCCCGGCCGGTGCCCGGCGCAATGTCCTTGAACTGCACCTTCAGCGAGAAGTCCCCGAACTCCCTGGTGTGCCAGAGCATGCCCAGACCACCGCTGGAGCGCAGCGCGCCGTCCGGCTGGATGCTGAACGACCCGGATGGCGCCTGCTGCCAACCGAGCAGCGACTCGGCGGTGCCGTCGAAGAGTGGCTCGTAGCCGGTGCGACCGTCGCGGCCGATGTCGGACGCGGCGGCCAGGCGGGTGAGCGTGCCGACCTCGCGGGCCGTCAGCAGGTCGTCGTCCTGCAACGCGCGGGTCACCGCGGTCACGTGCCGGACGAAACTGTTGTGATCGGCCCAGGTGCTCTCGTCGTCGAGCAGGTCGTTGACGGTGCACCCCTGCCCGACCGTGCGGCTGGGCACCCCGGTGTCGGTGTCGCCGAGCCACACGTTCTGCCGGGCGTCCGGCACCGCGCAGCCCACGGTGACGGCGGTCTGCACCGTGGCCGTCTCGCCGTCGGCGTACGTGACGGTGAGCTTCGCGGTGTAGGTGCCGACCCGGGCGTACGTGTGCCGGGGGTTCGCCTCGGTGGAGGTGGCGCCGTCGCCGAACTCCCACCGGTAGCTGACGCCGCCGGATCGGGAGCCGGTGAAGGCGATGGTCAACGGCTTGTTCTGGACGGCCACCGAGGTCGCGGCCGGTGCCGGCGTGGGCGCGCCGCCGGTGTACGTGATCCGGATCAGCTTCTGGTTGGGGTGCAGGCTGAAGAACCCGCCTCCGTAGTCCAGCAGGTAGAGCGCGCCGTCCGGGCCGAACTTGGCGTCCATCCAGCTCTGCAGCCGGTTGTCACCGTTGCCGCTGGGGATGATGGCCCGCAGCGACTCGGCGTACACCGGTGGGGCGGCCTGTGGCACGCCGGCCTCGTCGACGGTGACCGCGACCCGGTTGGCGGGGTTCGACTGGTCGCCGATGAGCCACTTGCCGTCCCAGTGCTCCGGCCACGCCACGCCGCTGTCGGTGTCGACGAGGTCCCGGTGGTAGGTGGGGCCGGACATGATGGCCTGCCCGCCGCCGCGCAGGTACGGCTGGGTGTAGGTGGCGTCCGCGGCGACGTACGTCGGGAGGCCGCTGCCGTCGGTCCGCTTCGGGAACACCGGCCCGCCGCCGCCCGGCGAGTACCAGATCATGTTGTCCCGGGCCGCCGGGATGTCCTCCAGACCGGTGTTCCGCGGTGAGGTGTTCCGGAGGTTGTCGCAGTCGTACCAGCCGGTCAGCACCTTCGCGTCGGTGTTGCTGCGGTCGCGGTACGGCTGCCGGTTGCCCATGCAGTACGGCCAGCCCTGGTTGCCGGCGGACGTGATGATGGTGGCGGTCTCGTACTTGGCCGGACCCAGGGTGGGGCTGGGCGTCGACGCGTCCGGGCCGACCCAGCCGGCGGTGAGCCACTGGTGCACCGGGTCGATCTGCAGGCGGGCGATGTTGCGCACGCCCATCACGTAGATCTCCGGTCGGGTCTTCTCGGTGCCCGGTGGGAACAGGTTGCCCTCCGGGATGGTGTACGTCCCGTCCGCCTCCGGGTGGATCCGGATGATCTTGCCGGCCAGGTCGTTGGTGTTGCCCGAGGTACGCCGGGCGTCCTGGAACGAGATCCCCTGGTACTCCTCGGTCCAGTTGTTGCCGGAGTAGCCCTCCGATCCCTCGGAGGAGTTGTTGTCGCCGGAGCCGACGTAGAGGTTGCCCTGGGCGTCGAACGCCATGCCGCCGCCGGCGTGGCAGCAACTGTGGATCTGCACCGGGAACTGCAGCAGATCCTTGCGGGTGGCCTGGTCGATGGTCTGCGTCGTGCGGTCGTAGGTGAACCGGGAGATGGTGCGCTGCCCGACCCGCTTCACCCGGTCGATCGACTCGTGCGGCATCCAGTAGACGTAGAGCCAGCCGTTGTCGGCGAACGCGGGGTCGGGCACGATGCCGAGCAGGCCCTCCTCGTTCTTGACCAACTCGGAGCCGCTGCCCCGGTTGCCCATCACCTTGAGGGTGGTGAGGAGCTTGACCTGCTTGCTGCGCGGATCCCAGGAGTGGATGGTGCCGCAGCCGAGGCCGACGTTCGGGTTGTTCCAGTCCGCGACCGGGCCGCTCGGGCAGGCCGCCTTGCCGACGTAGAACACCGTGCCGTCCGGGGCGATGGTGAGCCCGTGCGGCTCGCCGATCTGGTCCAGCTGCCCGGTCTGGTTGGCCGCGGTGAGCCGCTCCACCTTGTAGTTCGCGGCGATCGTCGCCTGGCAGTCGCCGCGTACCCGGCCGGTGGTCCAGTTGAGGGCGCCGGCCAGGTGGGTGCGGAACGCCTCCTCGCCGTAGCTGCCCTCGGTGTGACCCATGCCGGTGTAGAACGACCGGCCGCCGTCGTAGTCCCGGCACCAGGACACCGGGTGGAACGGGCCGTTCGCGGCCGGACCCGGGTCGTAGTGCCGCTCCTGCACCTGCGCCAGGGTGTGCACGGTGCCGATCGGGTTCGGGTCCCAGTTCTCCCAGCGGTCCGACCGGGTGACGGTCAGCGGCAGCGACGCCGTGGCCGGGTGTTCGCGGTCCAGGATGTCGACGACCGCGCGGTTCACGGCGGGCGCCGGCGGTGCGGTGGTGCTGCCCGTGAACAGGCGCAGGTCGGCGAGCTGGGCCAGCGGCTCACCGCTGTTCGCGGTGATGGTGAGCCGGTAACGGGTGAACTCCTGTGGCGTGGCGATGTCGAACCGGCGGGTCTGGAACCGGTCCGGGAAGGTCTGCCCGGTGCGTCGGTCCAGATCGGACCAGTTCTGTCCGTCGGTGGAGCCCTGCAGGGTCCAGTCCTTCGGGTCACGCCCGGCGGAGTCGTTGGCCGACGTCAGCGCGTACCCGGTGATCCGCTTGGCGGCGGCCAACTCGTACGCCACCCAGGCCGTCGGGGTGCGGACCAGCCACTTGGTGTTGGCGTCACCGTCGGTGAGCTTCTCCTTGGTCTCGTTGGGCCCGTTCTCGCCGCTGGCGGTCACCCGGGCCACCGGTTCGGCGACCGGGATGGCACCCGCCGGGCGGGTGCCGATCAGGCCGGTGAACCAGGTGGAGTCGACCTGGGCGCGGGCCGCGTCGGCGATGCCGACGAACCCTCCGCCTGCCTTCATGTAGCTCTGCAGCGCCGACTCCTGGTCGCGGTTGAGCGCGGCGCCCGTCGCGGAGAGAAACACCACGCTGCGGTACGCGGACAGCCCGGCCGCGGTGAACACACCCGGGTCCGTGGTGGCCGTGACATCGATGTCATTACTGACAGCAAGCTGTCGGATGGTGTCCACGGCGCGCGAAACCGGGTCCTGCTGCTCGGCCACCGGCCCGTGGAACACCAGGACCGCGGTCGGCGTCTGCGGCGTCGACTGTGGTGTTACGGGTCGTGGCGCGGCTGCCGCCGTCGTCGCCGGGATCAGTGTCGCGATGGCCGCTACCGCGGCGAGGGCTCGTCGTACGTGTCTGGTCATCCCCGTCCCCACTTTCGGTCAGCTTCCGTGCGTGTGGGTGTGGCCCTGGAACCGGTGGATCGCCTCCTCGGCACCGGGCGGCATGCTGCCGTCGGCGTTGCGCACCAGGAAGATCCCGGCCATCCCGCCGTCGGAGTGGAACTGCACGTGGCAGTGGTACATCCACGCCCCGGGGCCGACGCCCTCCCCGGCCAGCACCTGGAAGCCGAACGAGCTGCCCGGGTTCAGGTCCTTGTTGTCGATCACCAGGCTCGGATCGCTCGGGCCCTCCAGCATCCCGGTGCGGTTGTCCGCCCAGCGGTGCGCGTGCAGGTGGAAGGTGTGGAAGGTGCCGCCGTGCCCGATGGCGATCCACTCCACGCGGTCGCCGAGGTTCGCCTCGAACATCGGGGTGTCCGGTGCCATCCGGTTGTTGATCATCATGTCGTTGAACACGACCGTGAACTGCTTCGCGGGCAGCATGTCGCCGCGTCGCCGGACGATCAGCGCCCCGTACAGGCCCTTCGCGACACCGGCGGTGCCGTGGTCGGTGCCCATCGCGTGATCGTGGTAGTGCCAGTAGCCGGCGCTGCCCGGCATGTACCGCCGGCCCGCCGCGGCCACCATCTCGTGCGAGCGCCAGACGTACGTCCGGGTCTCGCCGGGGTTGTTGAACGAGGCGTTGAACGGACTGCCGTCCGAGTCGGTGCTGTAGTCCACCCCGTGCGGATGGATGGACAGTCGCTGGTTGGTGGTGTTGACCAGGGTGATCTCCAGCGTGTCACCCTCGTACATCTCCAGGATCGGCCCGGGCACGGTGGCCTGACCGGGTGCGAGGCCGTACCCGAACAACCCGTCGGGCAACTGCTCCGCGTAGATGGTGACCTTCTTCGTGACGCCGGCGGCGGCCCGGGCTGGGCTGCCTCCGAACGCGGTGCCGAGCGTGGGGGCGGACGCGCCCAGCGCTCCGGCGGCGAGCGCCCCGGTGGCGAGCGCCCCGGTGGCGATCAGTGATCGGCGGGACAGGTGGCGGTGGGAGCCAACGGCATGATCGTCCATGGGTCTCCGTTCCCGACCGGGCGAAGACGCGACGAAGGGCAGGGTGCATCGACCGCCGAGCACGGGGCGGAAGCACGACTGAGGGTGAGGCTCGTCGCGGGCTTTGCTCGGAAGACTCAGAACTTTCGGTGGATGACAGCAACTTATGTAATCCATCGACGAAAGTACAGGTCTTATTGCAAAAAGATTACCTTGACATCACGACGTGTTTCGATCGATCATCGACCTGCCCCACACGGGGATCAGCAGGTCGTCGCCGTCGTCACCGCACGCGGCGTCCGCCCGCCGACGCAGGCCGGCGGACGGACGTACGCGACGTGGCGGTCAGATGGTGTGGCGGTCGTCGGCCGGCAGGCCGGGGGCCTCGGGCGGCTCGGGCGACTGGTCGGGCAGACCGAGCTGCGCGACACGCGTCGGGTCGAGGACCCGGGAGAGGAACGCACGGGTTCGTTCGTGCTTCGGTGCGCCGAGCACCTCCTGCGGCGGCCCCTGCTCGACCACCACCCCACCGTCCATGAACACGACCCGGTCGGCGACGTCGCGGGCGAACGCCATCTCGTGGGTCACCACCATCATCGTCATGCCGTCCTCGGCCAGCTTGCGCATGACGGTGAGCACGTCGCCGACCAGTTCCGGGTCGAGCGCGGAGGTCGGCTCGTCGAAGAGCATCAGCTTCGGCTCCATCGACAGCGACCGGGCGATCGCCGCCCGCTGCTGCTGCCCGCCGGAGAGCTGCGCGGGGAACGCGTCGGCCTTGTCGGTCAGCCCGACGCGTTCCAGATTGGCCCGCGCGATCCGCTCGGCCTCGGCACGGCCACGCCGCAGCACCCGGCGCTGCGCGATGGTGAGGTTGTTCAGCACGGTCAGGTGCGGGAACAGGTTGAACGACTGGAAGACCATGCCGATGCCACGGCGTACGGCGTCGACCTCGACGTCCGGGTCGGTCATCTCGACGCCGTTCACCCAGATCCGGCCGGCGGTCGGCTCCTCCAGGAGGTCGACGCAGCGCAGCAGGGTGGACTTGCCGGAGCCGGACGGTCCGATGACGCAGACCACCTCGCCCTGGCCGACCTCGAAGTCGATGCCCTTGAGCACCTCGAGCGGCCCGAAGGACTTGTGCAGGTCGCGGATCTCGACGGCGGGGCGGGATGGCGTGGTCGTCATGCGGGTCACCGGGCCTTGGCGTAGCGGAGTTCGAGGCGTCGTACCACCTGGGACAGCGGCAGGGTGATCACCAGGTAGGCGAGGCCGGCCACCAGCAGCGGGGTGGCGTTCACCCGGTCGTTGAGCATGTCCCGACCGAACTTGGTGATCTCGATGGTCTGCGCGGTCACACCCAGCACGTAGGCCAGCGACGAGTCCTTGGTGAGCAGGATCAGTTCGTTGGTCAGCGGCGGGATCACGATCCGGAACGCCTGCGGGATGACGATCGTGCGCATGGCGGTGAAGTGCGACATGCCGAGGGTGCGCGCCGCCTCCATCTGACCCTTGGGGACGGCCTGGATGCCGGCCCGGATGGTCTCCGCCATGTACGCGGCGGCGGTCAACCCGAGGCCGATCGCGATCGAACCGAACACACCGCCCGGGATCTCGCGCTCCGGGAAGGCGATCGGGATGCCGTAGCCGACGAGGAACAGCACCAGCAGAGCGGGCAGACCCCGGAACAGCTCGATGTACGCCGTCGCCACCCAGCGGTACGGCGCCACCCGGGACAGCCGCATCAGCGCGAGGACGGTGCCGAACACGAGACCGAAGGCGAACGCGCCCAGCGTGTAGAGGACGGTGTTGCGCAGCGCGACGGTGATGATCGTCGGGAACATCGACCTGATGATGTCGACGCGGAAGAACGCGTCGCTCAGCCGGCCCCAGTCCGCGGCGAAGAGCACCACGGCGATGACGGCGATGAAGACCAGGTACTGGATGCCGAGGGAGAGTCGTTCCCGCTGGCGGCGTCGCAGCTTCACGTTCGCTCGTTGCCTTCCCGGAGGTTGCTGACGGGAAGGGCGCGCGAGACGCGCGCCCTTCCCCACGGAGCCTGGATCAGGCGTTCGGCCGCTTGCCGATCCACTTCTCGTAGATCGTGTTGTACGTGCCGTCCTGCTTGGCCTTGGCCAGCGCCTCGTTGATCTTCTTGAGCAGCTCCGGGTTGCCGTCCTTCTTCACCGAGAAGCCGTACTGCTCGCCGGTGTCGAACTCGGCGGCGACCTCGAACCCGCCCGGGTTGTTCTTGAGGTACTCGGTCCAGACGGGCAGGTCGTTGATGGCGGCCTCGACCTGGCCGTTGGCGACGGCCTGCTGCAGGGCGGCGAGGTCCTCGAACTCGACGATCTGCAGGCCCTTCTCCTTCTCGAACTTCTTGGCGTAGTCACGGCCGGTGGTGGCCGCCTGGACGCCGAGCTTCTTGCCCCGAAGGTCGTCGAGCGCCTTGTACGGCTTGCCGGCCTTCACCAGCATCGCCTGCGTCGCGTCGAAGTACGGGTCGGAGAAGTTCATCACCTTCTGGCGTTCGGCGGTGATCGTCATGCCGGCGGCGGCGGCGTCGCACTTGCCGGTGTTGAGGTCCTGGCCGGACTTGATCCCCTCGAACGGGGTGTCGATGATCGTCTGCTCGACGCCCAGGTCCTTGGCGACCAGGTCCATCACGTCGACGTCGAAGCCGGTCACCTTGCCGCTGGCGTCCTTGGACTGGAACGGCGGGTACGGCAGGTGGGTGCAGACGGTCAGCTTGCCCGCCTGGACCAGCTTGACGCCGTTCGCCTGGACCTCACTGTCATCCTTCTTGGCGCATCCCGCGGTGACCGCCAGGGCGGCGATCGTCGCGACGAGTCCGGCCTGGCGGACTGCGCTTGAGAACCTCACGGCTGTGTCCCTCCGGTGCGGCTCCCCTTGTCGCGGGCAGCCAGGTTGGTGCGAAGACTGTGTGACAGGCGACGGTACCTGATTCGGCGGGCCGCACCCAGATCACGCCAGGTCGGTGGGACCGGCACAACAGTCGCAGAGCAGGTGAATCGGACACCCGGCCAGCAACCGGGCGGCTTCTCCGGTCTGGACGCGGTGGATAACCTGTTCGCATGGGAGAGCCGGTGTCCGGGAGTGATCCCGATGGCTGACGCCGACGACGTCCGACATCTGGCCCGGTCGCTGCCCGACGTCGTCGAGATCGACAGCGAGGGCTTCGACTTCCGGGTCACCAACAAGGGTTTCGTGTGGTCCTACCCCGAGCGCCGGCCCGGGGAGCGCCGCCGCATCCGGACCGACGTCGCGGTGCTCTACGTGGGCGACGAGGCGGAGAAGCAGGCGCTCCTGCTCGGCGAGCCCGAATTGTTCTTCACCACCCCCGGGTACGACGGGCTGCCCCTGGTGATGCTGTGGCTGGATCGGGTGGACGTGGAGCGTCTGACGGAGCTGGTCACCGACGCGTGGCGGATGCGAACCTCCGCTCACTCCGAGTAGCAATCTCGGCACGAGACGTGCCACCCTCGTCTTATGTCGGACGGGGACCAAAACATTTGTGGGGTTCCTACAACTGAGGGCCGGTTGGTTCGGTGATTGCGCCATGGCGCCGCCCGCCGACAGCCGGAAAAGTGATCACTGCCGGGAGTCGTCCACTCGCGGCGCGCAGGTCATGGTCTACCAAAGGGGTCAGTCGGGTGTTCAACCGTATCGCCATCGTCAACCGAGGTGAGGCCGCCATGCGGCTCATCCACGCGGTCCGCGAGCTGGCTGCGGAGACCGGCGTTCCGCTCGAAACCGTCGCCCTCTACACCGACGTCGACCGCACCGCCACCTTCGTACGCGAGGCGGACATCGCCTACGACCTCGGGCCGGCGTCCGCCCGCCCGTACCTCAATCTCGCGACGCTGGAGCGCGCCCTGGTCGAGACGGGGGCCGACGCCGCGTGGGTCGGCTGGGGTTTCGTCGCCGAGGACCCGGCGTTCGCCGAGCTGTGCGAGAAGATCGGCGTCACCTTCGTCGGCCCGAGCCCGGAGGCCATGCGCCAGCTCGGTGACAAGATCGGCTCGAAGCTGATCGCCGAGAAGGTCGGCGTGCCGGTCGCCCCGTGGAGCCGCGGCGCCGTCGAGACCCTGGACGCCGCGCGCGCCGCGGCGGCCGAGATCGGCTACCCGCTCATGCTGAAGGCCACCGCGGGCGGTGGCGGACGCGGCATCCGCGTCATCACCAGCGAGGCCGACCTCGCCGACGCGTACGAGCGCACCAGCCAGGAGGCGGCACGGGCCTTCGGCAGCGGCATCGTCTTCCTGGAGCGCCTGGTCACCGGTGCGCGGCACGTCGAGGTCCAGGTGATCGCCGACGGGCAGGGCACCGCGTGGGCACTCGGTGTCCGGGACTGCTCAGTGCAGCGCCGCAACCAGAAGGTCATCGAGGAGTCGGCGTCGCCGGTGCTGGACCGGGCGCAGGCGGCCGAGCTGAAGGCGTCGGCCGAGCGGCTCGCCGTGGCGGTCGGCTACCGGGGCGCGGCCACCGTCGAGTTCCTGTACCACCCGGGCGACCGGCTCTTCGCGTTCCTCGAGGTCAACACCCGCCTCCAGGTCGAGCACCCGATCACCGAGCTGACCACCGGGTTCGACCTGGTCAAGGCCCAGCTGCACGTCGCCTCCGGCGGGCGGCTCGACGGCGCTCCCCCGGCGGAGCGCGGGCACGCCATCGAGGCCCGGCTGAACGCCGAGGACCCCGACCGCGACTTCGCGCCGTCCCCCGGCCGCATCTCGCGGCTCGACCTGCCCAGCGGCCCCGGCATCCGGGTGGACACCGGCGTGAGCGAGGGCGACACCATCCCGGCCGACTTCGACTCCATGATCGCGAAGATCATCGCGTACGGCCGCGACCGCGACGAGGCGCTGGGCAGGCTGCGCCGGGCCATGGCGAACACCACCGTGATCATCGAGGGTGGCGCGACGAACAAGAGCTTCGTGCTCGACCTGCTCGACCAGCCCGAGGTGATCGACGCCAGCGCGGACACCGGCTGGATCGACCGCGTCCGTGGCGAGGGCCGACTCGTCGCCCATCGGCACAGCGCGGTCGCCCTCGCCGCCGCCGCCATCGAGGCGTACGAGGAGGAGGAGCGCGTCGAGCGCCAGCGGCTGCTGTCGACGGCGTCCGGTGGGCGCCCGCAGGTGCAGCACGCCAGCGGTCGACCGCTGGACCTCAAGCTACGCGGCGCCGACTACCGCACCCGCGTGGCACGGGTCGGCGCGCACCGGTTCCGCGTCGGCATCGAATCCGCTGGACTGGTCCGCACCGCCGACGTCGAACTGGACCGCTTCGACCGGCACACCGGCCAGATCGTCGTCAACGGCATCCGGTACCGCCTGCTCACCGGCACGTACGGGCCGACGCACCTGGTCGAGGTGGACGGTGTCACGCACCGGGTCAGCCGCGACGAGGGCGGCGTTCTGCGCTCTCCCATGCCCGCGCTGGTCGTCGCCACGCCACTGGAGATCGGTGACGAGGTCGAGGCGGGCGCACCGGTGCTGGTGCTGGAGGCCATGAAGATGGAGACGGTGCTGCGGGCGCCGTTCAAGGCGCGGCTCAAGGAGTGCGCCGTCTCGGTGGGCAGCCAGGTGGAGGCGGGCGCGCCGTTGCTGCGCCTGGAACCCCTCGCCGACGACGCCGCCGAGGCCGTGGCCGACACCGCCACCGCCGTCGAACTGGACCTGCCGACCTCCGCCGCGCAGCTGCCGGCGTACCAGCGCAGCCGGCGCGGTCAGGAGGACCTGCGCGGCCTGCTGCTCGGCTTCGACGTCGACCCGCACGACGAGCGCCGGGTGCTCGACGACTACCTCACCGCGCGGCGGGCGGCCGCCGAGGACGGCCATCGTCCGCTGGCCGCCGAACTCGACCTCGTCAACGTGTTCGCCGACCTCGCCGAGTTGAGCCGTAACCGGCCGACCGGCGAGGACGGCGGCGCGCACGTGCACAGCGCCCGCGAGTTCTTCCACACCTACCTGCAGAGCCTCGACGTCGAGCGGGCCGGCCTGCCGGACGCGTTCCAGGCCAAGCTCGCCAAGGCCCTCGGCCACTACGGCGTCACCGACCTCGAACGCTCCCCCGACCTCGAAGCCGCCGTGTTCCGGATCTTCCTGGCCCAGCAGCGCGCGTCCGCCGACGCGGCCGTCGTCGCGACGCTGCTGCGGGCCTGGCTGCGGGAGACCCCGCCGGACGAGTCGCTGCGCGAGCCCGCCGGCCTCGCACTGGAACGGCTGATCGCCGCGACGCAGGTGCGCTTCCCCGCCGTCGCCGACCTCGCCCGCGGTGTGGTGTTCGTCTGGTTCGCCCAGCCGCTGCTGCGCCGCAACCGCGCCCGCGTCTACGCCGAGGTCCGTGGGCACCTGCGACACCTGGACGCGCACCCGGGCTCGCCCGACCGCGCCGAGCGCGTCGCCGAGATGGTCCGCAGCACCGAGCCGCTGGTCCGGCTGCTCGGCCAGCGCCTCGTCCGTGACCACCTCGACAACACGGTCATGCTGGAGGTGCTCACCCGGCGGTACTACGGCAACAAGGCACTCACCAGCGTGCGCACCCACACGGTCGCGGACTGCTCGTTCGTGGTCGCCGAACGCGCCGACTCCAGTGTGGTCTCCACCGCGGTGAGCTTCGACGCGTTGGACGGCGCCCTGCGCGGGCTCGCCGACCTGGCCGCCGGCGAGGACTCCGTCGACGCCGACATCTACCTCGGCTGGGAGAACCAGCCGGAGGACTTCGACGCGATGGCCGCCGCGCTGCTCGACGTCATCACCGCGCACCCGCTGCCGCCGCAGGTCCGCCGGCTCACCGCCACCGTCGCGGGTCGCGGCGGTGCGGTGATGCACCACCACTTCACGTTCCGCCCATCCGGCGCCACGATGACCGAGGACCGGCTGATCCGCGGCCTGCACCCGTACATCGCGCAGCGGATGCAGCTGGAGCGGCTACACAAGTTCGACCTGACCCGGCTGCCGTCGTCGGACGAGGAGGTCTACCTCTTCCAGTGCGTGGCCCGGGAGAACCCGGCCGACGAGCGCCTCGTCGCGTTCGCCCAGGTCCGCGACCTGACCGAACTGCGCGAGCAGGACGGCCGGCTGGTGGCGCTGCCGACCACCGAGGACGCCATCGCGGCCTGCCTCGACTCGATCCGCCGCGCCCAGTCCCGCCGACCGTCGAAGACCCGGTTCAACACCAACCGGATCGTGGTCTACGTCTGGCCGCCGAGCGAGCTCACCCGCGAGGAGATGGAGATGATCGCCGGGCGCGTGCGCCCGACGACCGTGGGCGCCGGGCTGGAGGAGATCCTGTTCATCGCCCGCCAGCGCGACCGCCGCACCGGCGAGCTGACCAAGATCGCCGTACGGATCTCCTTCGACGCCACCGGTGGCGCGGAACTGGCCGTCGGTGAACCGCCGGTGGAACCGGTCGAGCCCCTCGACGAGTACCGGCTGAAGGTCCTGCGGGCGAGCAGCCGCAACACGGTCTACCCGTACGAGCTGACCGGTCGGCTCGGCGACTTCGTCGAGCACGACCTCGACGACGAGCACGTGTTGGTGCCGGTGGACCGGCCCAAGGGACGCAACCGCGCCGCGATCGTCGCCGGCGTGGTCACCGCGCCGACCGCACGGCACCCGCAGGGCGTCACCCGGGTGGTGCTGCTCGGCGACCCGACGAAGTCGCTGGGCGCGCTGTCGGAGCCGGAGTGCCGGCGGGTGATCGCCGCACTGGACCTGGCCGAGCAGCTGCGGGTGCCGCTGGAATGGTGGGCGCTGTCGGCCGGTGCCCGGATCTCCATGACCTCCGGCACGGAGAACATGGACTGGGTGGCCGCGGCCCTCAAGCGGATCGTCGAGTTCACCCAGGCCGGCGGTGAGATCAACATCGTGGTCGCGGGCATCAACGTCGGCGCCCAGCCGTACTGGAACGCCGAGGCGACGATGCTCATGCACACCAAGGGCGTCCTGGTGATGACACCGGACTCGGCGATGGTGCTCACCGGCAAGCAGTCGCTCGACTTCTCCGGTGGCGTGTCCGCCGAGGACAACTTCGGCATCGGCGGCTACGACCGGGTGATGGGGCCGAACGGCCAGGCGCAGTACTGGGCGCCGAACCTGACCGCCGCGCGGGACGTGCTGATGGCGCACTACGACCACACGTACGTCGCGCCGGGCGAGGACGCGCCACGGCGGGCCACGACCACCGACCCGCTGGACCGCGACATCTCCACCTTCCCGCACGACGTGGCGGGCAGCGCCTTCGCCACCGTCGGCGAGATCTTCTCCGCCGAGGCCAACCCGGACCGCAAGAAGCCGTTCGACATCCGTACGGTGATGCGGGCCCTCTCCGACCAGGACCACCCGGTGCTGGAACGCTGGGCGGGCATGGCCGACGCGGACACGGCGGTCGTGCAGGACATCCACCTCGGCGGCATTCCGGTCTGCCTGCTCGGCATCGAGTCCCGCTCGGTGCCCCGGCACGGCTTCCCGCCCACCGACGGCCCGGACACCTACACGGCGGGCACGCTGTTCCCCCGCTCGTCGAAGAAGGCCGCGCGGGCGATCAACGCGGCCAGCGGCAACCGGCCCCTGGTCGTGCTGGCGAACCTGTCCGGCTTCGACGGTTCGCCGGAGTCGATGCGCAAGCTCCAGTTGGAGTACGGCGCCGAGATCGGCCGGGCGATCGTGAACTTCCGCGGACCCATCGTCTTCTGCGTGATCTCGCGCTACCACGGTGGAGCGTTCGTGGTGTTCTCCAAGGCGCTGAACCCGAACATGACGGTCCTCGCCCTGGAGGGCTCGTTCGCGTCGGTGCTCGGTGGCGCCCCCGCCGCCGCGGTGGTGTTCTCCGCCGACGTCAACGCCCGTACGGCGGCCGACCCCCGGGTGCGCGACCTGGAGGGCCGCGTGGCCGCCGCGTCCGGCACCGAACGCGCCGCGTTGACCGCGGAACTCGACGAGCTGCGGTCGTCGGTGCGTGCGGAGAAGCTCGGCGAGGTGGCCACCGAGTTCGACCGGGTGCACAACATCCAGCGTGCCGTCGAGGTCGGCTCGGTGGACGCGGTGATCCGCGCCGCCGAGATGCGCCCGCGCATCATCGACGCCATCGAGGCCCGCCTGGGTTAGCGCGTACTGCCCCTCCGGCGGCCAGCCGCATCAGCCGGCCGCCGGAGGGGCGGCATCGTCAACTCCCGCTGACCGCCGCGCCGATCGCGAGGGCCACGGCGAGCCAGACGACGGACGCGACGACCGTGACGCCGAGCATGGCCGCCGCCTTGGCGGCGGACGGGATCGGGAGACGGGCCACGGCCAGGTTCGCCCCGACGCCCAGCGCGCCGATCAGCCCACCGAGGGCGCCTCCGACGGCGACCAGCAGGATCGGCAGCAGGACCAGGACGCGCAGGATCACCGGAATGGCGGGACCGGTCCGATGGGGCACGCCGTTGACCTCCACCGTCGGGTAGGGGTCGGCGAACGCGTTGCGGACCGTGGCGTCGATGGCGCCACCGGAGGCTGCTGGCAACGCGTACCGGCGCCTGCCGGTCCTGGGGGCCGGCACGCCGCCGACGGTGACGGCCGGACGGCCCCAGAAGGCGTTGGTGGTGACGACGATGGGGCCGGCCACGCCAGCCACGCTGATCGGTTCTGATTTCACCGGCGTGATCCTAGGGCCAGGTCAACGATCCCACGGCCCGGGCACGGCTCTCAGCCGATCCGCTGCTCCCGGCTCGGCGGGCCCTCGGCCCGCCAGGCGGCGGCGAGATCCTCGCGAGCACGGGCGACGCGGGACCGGATCGTGCCGACCGGGCACTGGCACACGTCCGCGGCCTCGGCGTAGGACAGCCCGAGCACCTGCGTGGCGACGAACGCCTCCCGACGTTCGCGGGAAAGGCCGGCGATCAACTGGTCCAGGGTGACGGCGTCGTCGGCGCCGGCGACGACCGCGCCGGCGGCCTCGGCCGCCGCCTGCCAGTCCGGCACCGACGCCACCCTCGGGCGGGCCACCGCGGCCCGGACGTGGTCCACGGCGACGCGCCGGGCGATGGTGAACACCCAGGTCCGCGCCGAGGAGCGGCCGGCGAAGCCGGGCAGGCTGCGCAGCGCCCGCAGGAACGTCTCCTGGGTGAGGTCGTCGGCCTCCCCCGGCCCGGCGAGGTGCGACAGGAACCGCCGGACCTGACCCTGGAGTGCCCGGACGAACGCCGCCGCGGCCTGCGGGTCGCCCTGCCCCGCCTCCCGCGCCCACCGGGTCACCTGCGCGTCGTCGGCAGCGCCGTTCAGCACCGACCACCGCCCTGCGGCGCAGGGGAGGTGGTCGGGCGAGATGAGCGGGAACGCGTCATCGGCTCAGGTCCTCCGCGTGGGTGTGCCGTCGTCGGGGCACGACCGGTCAGCCGCGCACCATGGTTGTCGTCGGCCGGTCCGGAAAAGTTCCCGACGCCTCCGGAACGCGGCGCGTCCACCTCGGTCGGATCAGACGTCGGGCGGGGCGGGATGGGTCCGGCGCGAGACGGCCGCCAGCGTCGCGGTCACCGCGCCCCGGTTACGCAGCGCCCGCAGGGGCAGCGCGGCCAACCACAGCACGTCGCCGCACCCGACGGTCTGCCGCGTGCCGCCGACCGCCTCCAACTCGATCTGGCCCTGCTCGACCACCACGATCGCGTCGCGCCAGTCGGCCTCGTCGTAGTCGAGCACACCGCCCGGGGGCAGGGTCACCACCCGCAGCTGCAGGTCCGGTCTGAGCCGGGAACGCAGGAAGGACAGTGGCCCCTCACCATCGCCCATCAGCGGGCGACACGTGGGTCGGGCAGCACCTGCGCTCCAGCGTGCGGGGCCCGCCCCGCCTGAACGACAGTCAATGCCAGTCCCCGTTCCGCCTGGCGGCGTCTCGCCGCGACCGACGTGCTTGCTGATATGACGGCCGGGGACCGGAAAACTCATCGCCACCGGCCGGTCCGCGACCACGCCGTGCCGGGCGCCGAAGGGTGCGCAACAACGAAGAAGAACCGCACCGCCGAGACACCTAGTGTCGTGCTGAGTATCCAGCTCTGTGGATGGAGTGCAGATGAGTGTGGTCAAGGGGAACACCTCGCGTCGCGGTGTGCTCGGCGCGATCAACGGAGCGCACCACCGCGCGATCCTCGGGTTGTACATGGTGATCGTGCTCGCCCACTGGGCCGAACACCTGGTCCAGGCCTACCAGATCTGGGCGCTCGGGTGGGCCCGCCCGCAGGCACGCGGCGTCCTGGGCATGCCGTTCCCCTGGCTGGTCAGCTCGGAGTGGCTGCACTACGGGTACGCGATCGTCATGCTCATCGGCCTGTTCGCCCTGCGTCCCGGCTTCGTCGGTCGGGCCCGTACCTGGTGGACGGTCGCGCTGGTGATCCAGTTCTGGCATCACATCGAGCACCTGCTGTTGCTGTTGCAGGTTCAGCTGGGCTTCCTGCTGCCCGGCGCGACCGCGCCGACCAGCCTGGTCCAACTCGTCGTGCCCCGCGTCGAGCTGCACCTCTTCTACAACTCGATCGTCTTCATCCCGATGCTCGTCGCGATGTACCTGCACCTGCGCCCGAACGACAGTGAACTGTGGCAGATGCAGTGCAGTTGCGCCCCCACGGCCCAGCGGCGGATGACGCTCGCGCCGACCGCCGGCTGAGCGGGCCGCGTTGTCCGCCACGCGCCGTACCCTGGCGGTCGTGACCGCCCTGGCCTCGGTCGGCATCGCCGTCGTCGTCGGGGCGGTCGTCCGTCAGTCGGACGACCGACCGGCCCGGGTGCTGGCGGTGGCCCCGGCCGGCGACACCGCCCTGGCGACCACGCCCGGCGAGGTCACCCTGCGGCTGTCGACCGGCGCCGACCCGGCGCTGTCGCACATCACCGTGCGCGACAGCGCCGGAGAGACGGTCAACGACGGCCGGCTCCGGACCACCGGGGAGACCGGGTTACGCCAGCCGGTCCGCGCCGACCGCTCCGGCGACTACACCGTCGCGTACCACGTCACCTTCACCAACGGCCAGGATGCCAGCGGCGCGCTGCGGTTCAGCGTGGGCACCGGCACGGCGCCCCGCGACACCGGCGAGATCCCCGACGCCATACCGGGCAGCGCCGGCCACGGACACGGCGTCGATCCGGTGGGCGCCACCCTGCTGGTCGTGGACGGGCTGGTGCTCCTCGTCGTCCTCGTCCTGCTGCTGCGTCGACGACCGTCCACCGGGTCCGAGCCCCTGGTCCACTGAGCGGCGAAACCCTGCGCCGGGCCGGCTGATGCCGGCCCGGCGCGTCGCGTTCGTGCTGCACACAGGCCGATCGGGAGTGGACGACCAGGGTGCGGCAACTACCTGGCGGCTCGGCCGCGCCGGCCGGGCTGATCGACGGCGTCCACATCGAGCTGGTGGACAGTCGGTGCCGCGGGCCGGGTCTCGTGCGAGCACACGGATCGGGCCGGGTGCGCGCGGCACCCGGCCCGATCGTAATCGGTCGGCGGTTACGGACGGCTGTGGCGGCGCGATCCTCGCCGGGGCGCCCGGGACGCCGAGCCGCTCGGCGCCAGGCCCGGCGGGAGCAGCCCGGCCTCCGCCGCCGGCTTCACCGGGCCGGCCTTGCCGATGCCCAGGTTGCGTGTCCCGGTGCCGGGCAGCAGCTTCTCGCCGCCGGGTACGCGGACGGTCCGGTGCTGGCCCTGCGGCGTACGGAACACGTCGGCCGCCAGGCGGGAGCGGGGGATGTCGGTGTTCAGGGCGATGATGTCTCCGAGCGACTTGCGGTAGTCGATCTTGAAGGCGGCCCGGATCAGGGGCAGCAGCGGGTCATTGCCGTAGTAGAACCGGTCCCCGTCGCGCATCGCGGTGAACTGCTTTTTCCAGATGGCCAGCTGCAACTCACCGAACTCCCGACCCGGCAGGTTGGGCTCGGCCATCATGCCCACGAACGCATCGAGCCGGTCCACACTGCCGTACACGGCCTTGAGCCGGGCCGCGAGCGGCGTACGACGGTCGGCGCGGACGGCGTCGTCGGCCGCCGCCGTGGTGCGCCGCCCGGCGGCGTTGTACAGGGCGGTGAAGTCCAGGCTGTCCAGATCGTCGATCTCCGCACCGGGGGTGAGCTCCGGGTCGGCCGGGAAGGACTCCGACGACTCCCGGGTGATCGCCGCGAACGACGACTTCGTCGGCAGCCCGTAGGCGGTCCGCATGTCGTTGTAACTCGGCATGCCGTGGTCGCGGCTGCGGGCGATGTCGATCGCGCCCAGATCGTTGCGGCCCGGCAGGCAGGGCGGCAGAGCCGGATCGTCCGCGCAGGTGGGGTTGCCCGGCACGGGGACGAAGAACGGGAAGCTGCGCAGCATGTTGCTGATCATCTCGTCGTTGCGGGTTTGCGGGCGCAGGCCGACGCCGTGCAGCATCGGTCCGAGTTCGAGCAGCTCCAACAGGTCCGGGTTGAAGAAGGCGTCCTCACCGAGCGGGATCATCAGCCGGACGGTGTCGCCCTCGGTGGTTACCTCGACGTCCAGCTCCCGCAGCCGGTCGAGGGTCTGCTGGTCGTAACGGCCAGCCTCCACCTCGAGCCGGAAGTCACCGCGGATCTGGCTGTGCGCGCGGTACCCGACGGTTGCGAACTCGTTGCTCACCGACACGTCCACGGTGCGCTTGTAGCCGGTGTAGCGGGGCAGGTCGACGCCGAGCGCCGGCAGGAACTGGGTGTAGGTGATGTGCTGCTGCTCGGCGATCACCACCGCTCGGGCGATCTCGAACCGGTCCTGCTCGGGGAGCCACGTCGGCAGCTGCGCGACGATCCGGTTGTGCTCCCGGGCGAAAAGGGTCTGGATGGCCAGCAACGCCGGGTTCTCGTTGGCCCGCTGGTCGCCGGCGACCGCGGCCTTCTCCGGGGTGTTGAACAGCTGCCCGCCGGCGACCATGTTCGGGGCGGTGGCGGCGTCCCCCCGGGTGTCGCGCCGGGGCAGGTAGCCACCGGGCATCAGCAGCGTGGCCTTGTTGTTGCGCACGTCGCCGTCGACGGCGCCCTCGCGCATCCAGTCCAGCCGTTCGTTGCTGTTGCTGTAGACGGTGGCCGCGTCGAGGTAGGAGCTGACGGTGTTGATCTGCTCCCGGGGCGTGGTGACGCCGGTGTCGTCGGCCGGCCGGGACCGGTCGAACGGGACGATGCCGATGTCGTTGCGGAACGACTCCATCGGATCGTTGTTGTCGAACGGGATGTTGCGGGTCTCACCCGGAGGGCTGACCAGCCGCCGGCCGAGCCGCTGAGCGATGGTGTGGTCGACGAACTGACCCCACACGAACCCCCACTGGCTCACCGCGTTCGGCGAGTAGATGTTCACGTCGGCGTCGTTGAAGATCCGGTTGCTGACGTACCGCTCGGGCGGCAGGTCGACGATCTCGCTGATGCCGTCGGCGTACCAGGCCGGTCCGACCCGGGGATAGATGGTGTCGATCTTCCCCCAGCTGGGGTTGGCCCGGTTGTTGCCGTACCCGTCGATGCTCTGCACCTCCCACAGGCCGAGGATCCGGTCCGAACGGGTGGCGCCGGCCTGGGCAGGACCGCTCAGCCCCACCCCGGCGGCCACCACGAGAGCGACGACCGCGGCCTGGGCCGCCCTGGTTGATCGGGCCCGACCACGCCGGCCGGATGCGACTACGCGCATGCCCATCTCCTCCCCTTTGACTTGACGAACACGATGGGACGGAGGCTGGCGACCTCGGCGATCCCATCGCCGGCACCGAACGCCTCATACAGCTGTCGATCTCCCCGGTAGTGTCGTCGCCACCCGCGCGGGTGCGCTTCTTCCGCCGTGCGGAGCGGGACGGTCACCGGTTGATCAGGGCCGGCCGGCCGGGGACGGAAGCGGCCCGACGAGGGGGCGCCGCTCCGACGACCAGATGTCGAAGTCGCTGTCGGCGTTGAGGATCGCCTGGTGCAGGCGCTGGACCGGAGCGCCGGGTTCGAGGCCCAGCTCGCTGACGAGGTTGCCCCGCACCCGGTGGAAGACCTCCAGCGCCTGGGCTCGTCGGCCACTGAGGTGCAGCGCCCACATGTACTGCGCGTGCAGCCCCTCGTGCAGCGGGTTCTCCACGATCAGGGCGGCCAGCTCGGTCAACACCTCGCGGTGCATGCCCAGCCGCAGCTCGGCGTCCACCAGGTACTCCAGAGTGACCAGCCGGGACTCCTCCAGTTGCCGGCGGCGCGCCTCCAGCAGCCGTCCCACCGGCACGTCCACCAGAGCCCGGCCCTGCCACACCCGCAACGCCTCGGACAGCTGCCGGACGGCCCCGTCGTCGTCCCCGCCGGCCAGCGCCTGCCGCCCCCGCAGGGCCAGCAGCTCGTACCGGCGCAGGTCCAGGCCGGTCAGGCGGGTGCGCAGCAGGTATCCGCCGGTCCGGGTCTCCAGCAGATCGTTGCTGACCGCCGCGACCGACCAACCGGTCGCCGCCGCGAGATGCTTGCGCAGACTGAGGATGTACGTCTGCACGGTGGTCGACGCGCTGGCCGGCGGGTCCTCGCCCCAGAGTTCGGTGCTCAGCGAGGACGCGGGCACCAACTGGTCGGCGTGCGCGATCAGCACGGCGAGAACGTTGCGCACCTTCGGTGCCGTCGGGGTCCAGTCGACGCCACGCACCCGGACGGACAGCGGCCCCAGCACGGCCATGTCGATGGGTTGACCCGTAGCTTCCACGCGCGCCACCTGCTCGTATCGACTGTGAGCGGACACTCATGGTCATTGGCGGCGCGTCGGGTACGCATCCTCTACCGTGCCGGCCGTCGCGGTGCCGTGGTCACGGGCCCTTGAGCGAGCTTCAACCAGCCGTCGAGCGGTGCGCCCTACGCTTGCCGGCACCGGTCGGCCCCGCCGACCCGATCATGGCCCCCCGCTTCGTACGGCCCGGCCGCGGAGCCGGGGCGCGTCCCGGCCCGCCGCCCGTCGCGGGCCGGTGAGGAGGTGTGGGGATGATCGATCCGACGACCACCGCCGGCGCGACGCGAGTCGCGGTCCTCGGGGCGACCGGCTGCGTCGGGCGTGCGGTCTGTGTCGCGTACGCCCGCGGCGGCGCCCGGGTCGTCGGCATCGCCCGGACACCGCCACCCCGCGCCGAGTACCCCTTCCGGTCCCTCGACCTCGCCGCCACCGCGCCCGCCGACCTGGCCCGGATCCTCGCCGAGGAGGGGGTGGACACGGTGGTGAACGCCGCCGGCGGGTGGGGACGCGCCGAGGAACTGCGGCGGGGACATGTGCGGCTCGTCCGCCGGCTCGTGGCGGCCCTCGGCGCGATGGAGACCCGGCCCCGGCTGGTGCACATCGGCTCGGTCCACGAGTACGGCCCGATCGCCGAGGGCACCAGCGTCAGCGAGAACACTGTGCCGCGGCCGGACAGCGCGTACGGCCGGGTGAAGCTGGCCGGCAGCCGGATCGTGCTCCGGGCGGCGCAGGCCGGCACGGTGGACGCCGTGGTGCTGCGGGCGGTCAACGTGTACGGCCCGTACACCACGCCCACGAGTTTCCTGGGGGCGCTGCGCGAGCGGCTGCGGCGGGCCGGGCCGGAGGGGTTGACGGTGCGCGTCGCCCCGGCCCGCCGGGACTTCGTCGACGCCCGCGACCTGGCCGACGCGGTGGTCCTCGCGGGCCGCGCTCCGGTCAACGGCAAGGTGATCAACATTGGGCGCGGCGTCGCCGAGGAGGTTCGGGAGCTGGTGCAGGTCCTGTTGGAGACGGCCGGGCTCCGACCGGGGGCGGTGCCCCTGGTCGATGCCCCGGTGTCCAGTAACGGTGGCGCGTGGACCCGGGCCGACATCCGTCAGGCCCGGTGTCTGCTGGGGTGGTGCCCGCGGGCCGGGGTACGGGAGTCGATCGAGGCCCTGTGGGAGCAGGGCTGAACGTCAGCGCCGAGTGGTCACGAAGCCGCGGATGGTGTCGATGACGAAGTCGGCCATCTCCAGCGTGATGCCCGGATACACGCCGATCCAGAAGGTGTGCTCGGTGACGAAGTCCGAGTTGGCCAGGTCCCCCACGATGCGGCACGGCACGTCCTGGTACGCCGGGTGGCGGGTCAGGTTGCCGGCGAAGAGCCGCCGGGTGCCGATCTTCCGGTCCTCCAGGCACGCCACCAGCTCCTGGCGGGTGAACGGCGCCTCGGGCCGGACGCTGATCGGGAAGCCGAACCAGCTCGGGTCGCTGTCCGGGGTGGCCTGCGGCAGCAGGAGGCCGGGCAAATCCGCCAGCCCCTCGTAGAGGCGACGGAAGTTGCGCCGCCGGGCCTCGATGAACTCCGGCAGTCGGCGCAGCTGACTGAGCACCAGCGCGGCCTGCGGATCGGTGGCCTTCAGGTTGTAACCGACGTGCGAGTAGACGTACTTGTGGTCGTAGCCGGCGGGCAGGGTGCCCAACTGGTAGTCGAACCGCTTGAGGCAGGTGTTGTCGGTGCCGGGCTCGCACCAGCAGTCCCGGCCCCAGTCGCGCAGCGACTCGACGATCCGGGCCAGTTCGAGGCTGCCGGTCAGCACGCAGCCGCCCTCGCCGGCGGTGAGGTGGTGCGCCGGGTAGAAGCTCACCGTGGTCAGGTCGCCGAACGTGCCGGTCAGCCGACCGCGGTACGTCGAGCCGACCGCGTCGCAGTTGTCCTCGACGAGGTACAGGTCGTGTTCGGTGGCGAGGTCGGCGATCTCCGCGACGGGGAACGGGTTGCCGAGGGTGTGCGCGATCATGATGGCCCGGGTACGCGGCGAGATCGCCTCGGCGACCCGCTCGGCGGTGGTGTTGTAGGTGCCCAGCTCCACGTCGACGAAGACCGGCACCAGACCGTTCTGCAGGATCGGGTTGACCGTGGTCGGGAAGCCCGCGGCGACCGTGATCACCTCGTCGCCGGGCTCCAGCCGCGCCTCACCCAGCTTCGGTGAGGTCAACGCGGTCAGCGCGAGAAGGTTGGCCGACGAGCCCGAGTTGACCAGGTGCGCCTTGCGCAGCTTGTAGTAGGCGGCGAACGCGCTCTCGAAGCGCCGGGCGCTGATGCCGGCGGCGATCCGCATGTCCAGTGCGGCCTCCACGAAGGCCGCGCGGTCGTCCTCGTCGAGCACCGCCCCCGACGACAGGATCGGCGTCACCCCGGGCACGAAGTCTCCCGGCTCCTGCTCCCGGTGGTACTTCCGGGTCTGCTCGAGCACCAGCTCCTTCAGCGATGTCATCTCCGCGCCCTCTCCGCTCCACGATGGGTACGCCCATGGTCAACGGCGCCGGTCGAGGATGCGTCGAGGAACGGTGGAGGCACCGCCGGCCGGGTCGTCCCGGCCGGCGGTGCGGCCCGTCAGGCGCGGCGCCCCAGGTATGCGAGGAGCTTGGTCTGCTCGTCCGCGTCGGGCGGCACCTCGAGGGCGGGCCCGCTGACCATGCGACTGCGCACCACCTCCTCGCCGACCATCCGAAGCGCCTCCCACGCCTTGTCGATGTCGGCCTGCTCGATCCGCTCGTCCTGGTCGGTGGCCCGGGCCAGGTCCCAGCCGTGCACGACCAGCTCGGTGGAGACCGCGCTGTCGATCGCCTGGGAGAAGGTGCGCAGCCCGAACCGCCCGTCGAACTCCGCGCGGGCCTGCTCGGGGTCGTTCAGGCTGGTCTCGATCTGGTCGCGCACCCGCACGAACGCCTTGTACGGGTCGACGTCCACCCCGGGGCCCTCCGGCACCGGCAGGTCGACCATGTTCAGGTGGATCTCGTTCATCTCGACGACGTGCGCGACGAGGTCACGCACGGTCCACTCGGTGCAGGGCGTCGGCCCCGACCACGCGTCCGCTCCGACCGCAGCGATCCGGTCGGCGAACTGCGCTCCGAGTCGGGCGTACCGGTCAGCGACGGCTTGTTCCTCCGCCGTGAGACCCGCACCGCTCACCGACGGACCAGCCGTCCGTCCGGGCTTCACCGTTGACATACCGCTCTCCTGCCACTCGACGTCAGGTGGCCCCGGCAGACGCCTGTCCTGGCGCCACCGGGGCCCTACCTGTACGACGGTCGGCAGGCGGGAAAGTCATCGCCGCGCGGCCCGGCTCGGCGTGTCGTACACGAGTTGGCCTGCGGCGACACGGCGCGGGAGGGGCGGACGGGGCCGCCCGTGACTCAGTACTCGACGACGGCGCGGAACCGCGCCTCGCCCTTGGCGACCCGGTCGACGGCCTCGGCGACCCGGTGTGCCTCGAAGGTCTCCACCCACGGTGTGACCTTCCCCGCCGCGACGAGGTCCAGTGCCTCCCGCAGGAGGTGCGGGCCACCGTGGGTGGCGCCGGTGATCCGCTGCCCCTGGGAGAAGAACGGGTAGGCCATGGCCGGCGGGATGGTGAACGGTTCGATGCCGTCGATGCCGGCCAGCACCATCCGCCCCTGCACACGCAGCCCGGCCAGGCAGGCCGCGGCCGCCCGGTGGGACGGTGCGGTGAGGACGACCACGTCGGCGCCACCGGCGGCGCGCAGTTGCTCCCCGTCGGCGACCACCAGATCGGCGCCGAGCCGGCGTGCCGCGTCGTGCTTGTCCGCCGAGCTGGTCACCGCGATCGTCTCGTGCCCGCACGCCTTCGCGTACTGCAGGGCCAGGTGGCCGAGCCCGCCGATGCCGATCACGGCGATCCGGTCCTGCGGGCGGGGCTCCGCCGCGCGCAGAGCCGACCAGGCGGTGTAACCGGCGCACATCACCGGGGCGGCCAGCTCCCAGGCGAGCCCGTCGGGCAGGAGCACGGTCGACTCGGCGGCGGCCACCAGGTATTCGGCGTGCCCGCCCGGCGCGGTGAACCCGGTGGTCGTCGGCGCGGGGCAGTTCAGCGCGGTCTGGCCGGTCACCGGGAGGCCGAGGCGGCAATAGTCGCAGCGACCGCAGCCGGACCGTACCCAGGTCACCCCGACCCGGTCACCGGGCCGTCGGCTCGTCACCCCCACGCCCACCTCGACCACCTCGCCGACCGGCTCGTGCCCGGTGACGGCCGGGTCGACCGCCGGGAACGGCAGCATCCCCCGGGTGGCCAGCACGTCGTTCACGCACACCCCGCACGCCCGCACCCGAACGAGCACCTCGCCGGGGCCGGGTGAGGGATCCGCCACCTCACGCAACTCCCAGGCCACGTCGACTCCCGGCACAACCGCCGCTCTCATCACGAACCACCACCCGTCCTGTGCACGACTCGAAGGAGGAACTGTCCGGACGCCACGGCGTCAGACCGTCGGCGCGGACGGGATGCTGGCCCGCCCGTACCGCCCCTGCATGCTCGCCCCGCACCAACCGCCGGTACATCCTCGCGATTGCCGCACCACCGGGGCCGTCACGGCGATCCGGTCAGGACCGCCGGTCGGCGAGCGCCACCAGCGTCGCGACGATCTCGTTGGGTCCGGGCGTCGCCTGCCACGCCTCGCGTAGCGCGGTGGCCCCCTCCCGGAAGGCCGGCTCGGTGAGCACCCGCTGGATCTCCGCCCGGATCTCCTCGACGGTCTGCTTCTGGTGGTCGATCCGGAGTCCGGCACCCTGCTCGGTGACAAAGCTGGCGCAGGGAGTGGCCAGCAGGTTCTTCTCCGGGTGCAGCCACCCGGCCGCCTCCTCGACCGCCTCCTCCGTCGCGGTGGCGCCGAACTCCCGGCCGGCCCGGTAGGTGCCGCTGTCGGCCTCGGCCGGCGCGGCCGTCGCGGGCCGGAACAACAGCGAGTCGTCGGTATCGCAGACCAGTTGCGGGATGCCCGCGGCGACGGCGGAGCTGAGCGTCCCCATGCCGCCGTGGTGCACGAGCGCGTCGCAGGTGGGCAGCAGTTGGGTCAGCGGCACCCACTCGATCGCCCGCACGTTGTCCGGCAACGTGTCCACGGCCGCCAGTTGCAGCGGACTGAGGGTGGCGACCACCTCGACGTCGAGGCCGGCCAGGGCGGCGAGCAGTTTGGGGGTACGGCCCCAGTCACCGGCGACGTACCGGCGGGTCGATTCGCCCAGCGACACGGCGATCCGGGGCCGGTCCTGCGGGCGGGAGTACAACCAGCGCGGGAAGACCGCCGCGCCGGTGTAGGGAACCTTGCGCACCGGGACCTTCACCGTCGCGGTGGGCAGGCTGAGGCCCTTGGGCAGCGGGTCGACGGTGAACTGTCCGAGCAGGAGTTCGTCGTCGACGCTCACCCCGTACCTCTCGGCGAGCGGACGGACCAGGTCGGCCAGCGGGTCGTCGGCGAGCCCGGCGGCGCGTACCGCGGTGCGGTGCGCGGCCAGCCGCTCCTGGCTGTACGCGAAGTAGTCCAGGTTGCTGCCGAGCAGCCGCCCGTGCGCGGCTCCCGCGGCCCGTGCCGCCACCGCTCCGGCCGGGAAGACCAGATCCCACAGGACCAGGTCCGGCCGCCACGCGCGGGCGAACTCCACCAGGTCCGGCGCGTCGGACAGGTCGGCGCGGACGTAGTCCGAGGCGGGGTTGAGGTTCCACTGGTAGAAGGCGATCCAGTGCTCGCGTTCCTCCGGGCTCAGCCCCATGGCCCGCGCGTACGCGTTGACCTCCTCCGGGGTCGGCGGCTGCCGGGCGTCCTCGCGCAGCCGCGGCTCGGGCGCCCCGGCGTCACCCAGCGCGACCGGGACCAGGCCGGTGCTGGCGATGGTGTCGGCGAAGCCCGCGTGGGACGCGACGCGGACCTCGTGCCCGGCGGTCTGCAACGCCCAGGCGTACGGCACCACCGGGTAGAGATGCGCCACGGCGGGATAGACGGTGATCAGCACGCGCACAGGGTCCTCCTTGGGCACACGGGATGGCTCCGGTCGGTCTGGTGATCAGGATGCCGACACCGCGCCGGCCCGGCTTCTCCTGCAGTGCGCAGGCCGGCAGCCGTCCGGCCGACGGGCGGCACCATCGGTTGGCGGTGGGCAATCGGGAAGTTGCCGCCGTCTCCCGGCCGGTTGGACGATGAGCGCCGGACGACATCGGATCCTGCGGGCGATGTGTGTGTCAGCACGCGCAGACGACCCGTGGTCAGTGAGGGGTGACCCATGGCGATGCCCGAAGCCGTCGACGTGCCGGCTTTCCCGATCCCCCGGGAATGCCCGTACCGGCCGTCGGCCCGTCACGTCGGCCTGCGGGCGGACAGCCCGATGACCAAGGTAAAGCTCTACAACGGACGGACGGCCTGGCTGGTCACCGGGGCAGCACAGGCCAGGGCGGTGCTCTCCGACTACCGTCGGGTGTCGATCCGCCCGTACCACGGCAACTACCCGCTGCTGAACGAGGAGTTCGAGAAGGTCGTCGACAGCGGCTACGCGGACGTGCTGTTCGGGGTGGACCCGCCCGAGCACACCAAGCAGCGCTCGATGATCATGCCGAGTTTCACGCTGCGTCGTACCGCGCTGCTGCGCGACGACATTCAACGCATCGTCGACGAGAAGCTGGACGAGATGCTGCGCCACGGCGCACCGGCGGACCTGGTCTCCATGTTCGCCCAGCCGGTGCCCTCGATGGTGATGAGCACCGTGCTCGGCGTGCCGTACGACGAGCACGAGGACTTCGAGACGCCCGCGCACAAGCTCTTCGTGCCGGAACTGGCCGAGGAGGCCACGGCCGAACTGGGCGAGTACCTCGACCGGCTGATCCAGAAGAAGGAGAACGACCCGGGCGCCGGGGCCGTCGGCCTGCTCGACGACCTGATCGCCAACCACCTGCACACCGGGGAGCTGACCCGCTCGGAACTGGTGCACATCGCCATGGCGATGCTGGTGGCCGGCACCGACACCACCACCAACGTGATCTCGCTGGGCACGATGGCGTTGCTGGACAACCCCGAGCAGTGGGAGGCGCTGCGGGCCGACCCGGAGATCGTGCCCGCCGCCGTCGAGGAGATCCTGCGCTACGTCTCCCTGGTCGAGGCGTTCGCGCGGGTGGCGGTGGAGGACATCGACCTGGGCGACGGCAACGTGATCCGCAGCGGTGAGGGCATCCTGATCAGCTGCGCCGGGGTCAACTTCGACCCGGCGCACGTCGGGGAGCCGGACACGTTCGACATCCGCAGGTCGGCCAAGCCGAGCTTCTCGTTCAGCCACGGCATCCACCGCTGCCCCGGCGACAACCTCGCCCGGCTGGAGTTGGAGATCGCCTTCAAGACGCTGGTCGAGCGGATGCCGAACCTGCGCGCGGCGGCCCCCCTCGACGCTCTGCCCAGCAACAACAACGACGGCACCCTGCAGCGGCTGTACGAACTGCCCGTGCTGTGGTGACCGGCCCCGACGGCCACGAGGCGAAGGAGCAGCATGGCACAGCCCCGCACCGACCAGGCCGGTGACGTGACCGGCAAGGCCCTGGAGTACCGCGGCGTCGCCTACGACGCCGGTACGAACTTCGCCACCGGTCAGGGCGACCTGTCCCGGATGGCGTGGAGCAGGCGACAGATGCTGGAGGAGCTGAGCCTGATCAGCGACCAGCTCAACTGCAACTCGATCACCATCTACGGCAGTGACCTCGGGCGGCTGCGGGAGACCGCGGAGGCCGCCGTCGAGCGGGACCTGCACGTACGGTTGCAGCCCCGGCTCGTGGACCGGCCGCAGGGCGAGGTGCTGGATCATCTCGCCGAGGCGGCCCGGCTCGCCGAGGCGCTACGCCAGCAGGACGCCCGGATCGACCTGACGGTCGGCGCGGTGCACCTGCTGTTCACTCCCGGCATCGCCGACGGCGAGCAGTACCACGAGCGGATGGCGAACGCGTACGCCGACGCGGACCATCACCTGCTCAAGCCGACCGGCCGGATCGACTTCGCCGAGGCGGCGCCCCGGCTCAACGAGTTCCTGGCCAGGGCCAGCGGGGTGGCCCAGCAGGTGTTCGCCGGGCCGATCAGCTACTCGGCGGCGCCCTTCGAGCAGGTCGACTGGTCGCTGTTCGACCGGATCGGGTTGATGTGGCAGTACCTGCCGACGTACCACACCCCCGAGCAGCACCGGGCGGTGCTGGACAGCTACCGCCGCTGGGGTCTCCCCATCCAGGTCGCCGAGTTCGGCACCGCCACCTACCAGGGCGCGGAGCAGAAGGCGTTCTTCTTCTGGGACGTCGTCGACCGCTCGGGTGACACGCCACTGGTGTTCGACGGCGTGGTCCGTGACGAGGGCCGGCAGGCCGCCTACCACCTGCGGATGTTCGAGCTGTTCGAGCAGGCCGGGGTGAACGGCGTGTGGATCTCGGAGTTCATCCACCCGACCCACCCCCACTCCCCCGACCCCCGCCTCGACCTGGACACCGCCAGCATGGCGATCGTCAAGACCATCCGGGACGACTTCGCCGACACGAGTTCGACCTACCGGGTCGAACCGAAGGAGTCCTTCCACGCGGTCGCCGACCACTACGCGCACCTCGGCTTCCAGGCGGCCCGCCGCTGACCCTCCCGGCCGACCGGGACACCGTCCGGCCCGACAACCCACCGTCACCGCAGCCCGCGCGTCCGCGTCGGCACCCGGCCGGGGGACCTCGATGGTCCCCCGGCCGACCGGCGTCCCACCGTCGGCGCCGGGCCCGACCCCTCAGGGAGCACCATGCGAACCGCGCACCGGACCTGCCCGATCTGCGACGCCGTCTGCGGCCTGCGGCTTACCCTCGACGACCACGACCACGTCACCGCCGTCCGGGGTGACCCCGACGACCCGTTCAGCGGCGGGTACGTCTGCCCGAAGGGTGCCAGCCTCGGCCGGCTCGACGAGGACCCGGACCGGCTGCGCACGCCGATGGTGCGCGACGGGGACCAGTGGCGGGAGGTGACCTGGGAGGAGGCGTTCCGCCGGGTCGACGAGGGCCTGAGCGGGGTGATCGCCGAGCACGGCCGCGAGGCGCTCGCCGTGTACTTCGGCAACCCGACCTACCACACCATGGCGGGCTTCATGTACCGCGAGCCGCTGACCCAGGCGTTGGGCAGCCGCAACATCTTCTCCGCCAGCACCATCGACCAGATTCCGAAGCACGTCTCGACCGGCTACATGTTCGGCGACCCCTTCGCCATCGCCGTGCCCGACGTGGACCGGACCGACCACCTGCTGATCATCGGGGCGAATCCGTTGGAGTCGCACGGTTCGCTCTGCGCCGCACCGGACTTCGCCGGCCGGTTGCGGGCGCTGCGGGCACGGGGTGGCCGGGTCGTCGTGGTCGACCCGCGCCGGACCCGGACCGCGGCGTTCGCCGACGAGCACCTGCCGGTCCGACCCGGCACCGACGCGTTCCTGCTCCTCGGGATCGTCCACACGCTGTTCGCCGAAGGGCTGACCCGGGTCGACATCGAGGTGGAGGGGCTCGACGAGATGCGCGCGCTGGCCGCCGAGTTCAGCCCGGAGGCGGTCTCCCCGGTCTGCGGGGTCGGCGCCGCCGACGTCCGGCGGCTCGCCCGGGACCTGGCCGCGGCCCCCACCGCCGCCGTCTACACCAGGGTGGGTACGTCCACCGTGGAGTTCGGCACGGTGGCCCAGTGGTTGGTCGACGTGGTGAACATCCTGACCGGCAACTTCGACCGCCCCGGCGGGGTGATGTTCACCCGGACGGCGGCGCTGGAGATCTTCCGCACCGGGCAGCCGTTCGCCACGGGCCGCTGGCACAGCCGGGTCCGCAAGCTGCCGGAGGTGCTCGGGGAGATCCCGGTGGCGACCCTCGCCGACGAGATCGACAGCCTGGGCGAGGGGCGGATCCGCGGGTTCGTCTGCATCGCCGGCAACCTGGTGCTCTCGGCGCCGAACGGGCCACGGCTCGACCGGTCGCTGCCCGACCTGGACTTCATGGTCGCGATCGACCCGTACCTCAACGAGACCACCCGGCACGCGGACGTCATCCTGCCGCCGCCGCGGATCCTCCAGATGCCGCACTACGACTTCCTGCTGCTGATCGTGACGGTCCGCAACTACACCCGGTTCTCGCCGCAGATCCTGCCGCTGGCACCGGGCCAGCCGTCCGAGGCCGAGATCATGGCCCGGCTGCTGCTGATCATCTCCGGTCAGGGCGCCGACGCCGACCCGGCGCTGGCCGACGAGGCGATCCTCGACGCGGTGCTGCGCGGCGGCACCTCCGTACCGGGCTCACCGTTGGCCGGCGCGGACGTGGCGCAGCTGCGCGCCGAGCTGACCGGTGACAGCGGCCCGGAGTTGATGCTCGACGCGATGCTGCGGCTCGGCCCGTACGACCTGTCGCTGGAGAAGCTGCGGGCCAACCCGCACGGCATCGACCTGGGTCCGCTGGAGCCGCGCCTGCCGGAGCTGCTGCGCACCGCCTCGGGGCGGGTCGAGCTGGCCCCGCCGCAGCTGACGGCGGACGTGGCGCGCCTGCGGGCCCGCTTCGCCGGGCCGCAGCCGGAGTTCCTGCTCGTGGGCCGCCGTCAACTGCGCTCGAACAACAGCTGGCTGCACAACACCTCCACCCTGGTGGGCGGCAGCAACCGCTGCACCCTGCACGTCAACCCGGCCGACGTGGCCCGGCTCGGGCTCGACGGGCATGCCGTCGTCCGGTCCGCCGCCGGCGAGGTGGTCGTCGCGGTCGAGGCGAACGACACGGTCATGGCCGGCGTGGTGAGCCTGCCGCACGGCTGGGGGCACCGCCGGACCGGCCAACGGCTGGCGGCCCTGGACCCCGGGGTGAACGCCAACGCGCTCACCGACGAGACGGTCGTGGACGTGCTGTCCGGCAACGCCGTGTTCAGCGGGGTGCCGGTGACCGTCGCGCCGGCGCTGGCGCCGGCCGACTGACCCGCACAGCGCGGCGCCCCCGCCCGATCCGGCGGGGGCGCGTCGACGGGCGGATCCCCGGCGGGTTGGCGACGCTGCCACCCACCGGGGATCGTCCACCGGCCGGCCGGGGCCGGCGGCGGGGTCAACGGGGTACGGCCGGAGCACGCTCGCCGCGTCGGGGGTACGCCCAGAGCCGCATCGCGGGCCGTTCGACGAGGGTGTAGAGCACCCAGGAGACGAGGATGCAGACCAGGTAGACGCCCACCAGGAACGCGATGCCGGTGACCGTGTCGAACTGGTACGGCTGATACGCCGCCCGCACGCCGAGCTGACCGTTCACCGCGGCGTGCAGCAGGAACAGGACGTGCACGTGGACCAGGAAGAAGGCGTAGGAGATCTCGCCGAGCCACACCATCGGCCGGTTGTTCAGCAGTGATCCGCGCCCGGCCACGTCGCCCGCCGCGGCGGCGGTGATCAGCAGGGCCATCGGCACGAGCAGCACCGACTGGTAGCCGTCCATCAGGCTCAGCGGCACGGTCGCCGCGTAGACCACCACCAGCAGCAGCGCCGGCAGCAGGGGACGCAACCCGATCCAGCGACCCGAGATCAGGATCCGGGCCATCGCCATGCCGACCAGGAACTCGAACAGTCGCGCCGGCGGGAAGAAGTAGACGAACCACTGTTCGGTCCAGCTCAGCGTGGTCGACATCGGGCTCAGCGGCGAGTCCGGCAGCGCCGCTCGGGCGATCACCGGCAGCAGCATCGCGCCGGCGGTGAACAGCCCGGCGGTGAGCCAGAGCCGCTGCGGCCGGATCCGGTTCACCAGCGGCAGCAGTGCCGGGAAGAGCGCGTAGAACAGCAGCTCGACCGAGAGCGACCAGGTGACGCCGTTGACGGCGAACAGGTGGTAGTTCGGGTCCGGGAGGAAGCCCTGGATGAGCGGGAGGCTGGCCAGGGTCGGCCCGAGCATGACCGGCAGACCGGCGACCAGCATCAGCGCCAGCACGCCGAGATAGACCACCACGTGATTGGGAAAGATCTTGAAGAAGCGTCGGCGGTAGAACGATCCGGTGGTGTCGGTCGACCGGGCCGACCAGGTGAGGACGAAACCACTGAGGACGAAGAAGAAGGCGACGCCGACCGAGCCGGTGTTGTGGGCGAGGATGCCGTACACCTCGTTGACGTCGTCGTTGCGGAACATCGGGTAGATCAGCCCGTGCCCGATGAACACCAGACTCGCGGCGATGATGCGCAGTGCGGTCAGGGATGGGAGTCTCGTCGGAACGGACTCCTTTGCCTGCGTCGCCGCCTCGTCTATCGCTGTCATATTCGCGGCCGTCCTTTCCAGGCGCCAGGCTTGTCTACACGGCTAACGCGACTGGCATTTGCGTTGCCGGCAATCTAGCAACGTGGATCCCTCGCCAGTTCTCTCGAATTGCGGAATTGCGGGTGGGTGCGGCCGGCCGGACCGGGCACCCGCACCGCCCATCGCAATCCGGAGGATGCGCAGGCCAGCCGAGGGACGAGACGGTTGACAGCGTCGTGTCAGCAGCAGACCGCGCCGTCCGCGGGACGAGGAGTTCCGCCTTTCCTCACGAGGGGTGGCCATGGCCGTGCCAACGAAGACCACATCGGAGCCGGGCTCGGCGGAGCTGCCGAGCTACCCGATTCCCCGGGAGTGCCCGTACCGGCCGTCGCCGGAGACCGCCCGGCTCCGTGAGCCTGGACCGATCTCGAAGGTCCGGCTGTACGACGGCAAGGTCGCCTGGTTCATCACCGGGCCGACCGAGGCCCGCGCCCTGCTCGCCGACCGCCGGGTCTCCAACCGCTCGGACTTCCCCAACTACCCGGTGATGGACGAACGCCACACCCGGATGCGGGCGACCCGCGAGATGGCCAAGGAGGAGGAGGGCGGCTTCGCCGGTGCCCTGTTCGGGGTGGACCCCCCGGAGCACACCCGGCAGCGGCAGATGCTCGTGCCACGGTTCACGGTGCGGCGGGTGGCGGTGCTCCGCCCCGAGATCGAGCGCATCGTCGAGGAGTGCCTGGACGCCCTCATCGACGAGGGATCGCCCGGCGACCTGGTGTCCACCTTCTCCACCCCGGTGCCGACCCGGGTGGTCTGCGCCTACCTCGGCGTGCCGTACGCCGACCGGGCCATCTTCGAGCCGCTGACCCGCGACCTGTTCGAGCCGGAACGGGCCGACGAGGCGATGGAGTGGCTGACCGCGTACCTGACCGGCCTGGTCGAGGCGCGGCAGGCGCAACCGGCCACCGGCCTCATCGACGACCTCATCGCCGGGCAGGTCTCCCAGGGCACCCTGACCCCGAAGGAGCTGGTCTCCTTCGCGATGGCGATCCTGGTCGCCGGCACCATCACCACCTCGAGCATCATCGGGCTGGGCACCCTGGCCCTGTTGGAGAACCCGGACCAGTACCAGCGCCTGGTGGCCGACCCCGACCTGGTGCCCGGCGCCGTCGAGGAGATGCTGCGCCACATCTCGCTGGTCGAACAGCTCGCCCGGGTGGCCGTGGAGGACATCGAGATCGGCGGACACGTGATCCGGGCCGGAGACGGCATTCTGGTCAGCTTCGCCGGCGCCAACCTCGACCCGACCGTCACCAGTCACCCGGACACCCTGGACGTCACCCGGCCGCCGTCCAACCACCTCGCCTTCAGCTACGGCATCCACCACTGCCTGGGGCACAACCTGGCCCGGCTGGAGCTGGACATCGCGTTCCGCGCCCTGGTGCGGCGGCTGCCCGACCTCCGGCTCGCGGTGCCGGCCGCGCAGATCCCCACCTTCCAGAGCGGGGACGTCCAGCGCCTGGCCTGCCTGCCCATCGTCTGGTGAGCCGCCCTCCGACCGCCACACCGGGCGCCCCGCCCGACGACCTGCCCACCCGCCGCAGTCCACGAGGAGTCCGATGCACAACCCAGACGGCGCGGTCGCGCTGAGCACCGAGGTGTTCGCCAACCCGTTGGCGCTGCTCACCGAGTTGGGCGAGCGACGCCCGGTTCACCGGGTGACCCTGCCGGACGGCATGCCCTCCGTCCTGGTCACCGGCAACCGCGAGGCGCGGGAGGCGTTGTCCGACCCCAGGTTGGTCCGCAGTGTCGAGGCCGCCGATCCGGAGCTGCACAAGTACCACCCGCTGGCCAGCGACGACTACCCGCTCTCCCGGCACATGCTCTTCGCGGACCCGCCGGACCACGCGCGGCTGCGGCGGCTGGTGTCCAAGGCGTTCACCCGCCGCCGGGTCGAGCAGATGAAGCCACGGATCCAGGAGATCACCGACCGGCTGCTCGACGCCGTGCTCGCGCAGGGGCAGGCGGACCTCGTCCGGGACCTGGCGCTGCCACTGCCGATCGCGGTGATCAGCGAGATGCTCGGCGTCCCGTTCGAGGACCGCGCCGAGTTCGAGCACCATGCCGAGACCCTCACCGGGATCAACGCCTCCGCCAGCTTCGACTCCATCATCGCCGCCGGCACCTGGTTCGACCAGTACCTCGGCGACCTGGTCGAGCTACGCCGCCAGGATCCCCGCGACGACCTGATCTCCGCCATGATCGCCGCGCAGGAGAAGGACGACCGGCTCAGCGACCTGGAGCTGCGCTCCAACGCGCTGCTGCTGCTCAGCGCCGGCTTCGAGACAACCGTCAACCTGGTGGCCAACGGGCTGCTGGCGCTGCTGCGTCACCCCGACGCCGCCGAGCTGCTGCGGTCCACCCCGACGCTGATGCCGAACGCGGTCGACGAGCTGCTGCGCTACGACAGCCCGGTCTCCTGCGTGACCTACCACTTCGCCCGGGAGCCGCTGGAGATCGGCGGCTTCGAGATCCGTGCCGGCGAGCACGTGGTGATCGCCGCCGCGGTGGCGAACCACGACCCGTCGGTCTTCACCGACCCGGGCCGGCTCGACGTGCGCCGCGAGAACAAGGGGCAGATCCTCAGCTTCAGCCACGGCATCCACTTCTGCCTCGGGGCGCCGCTGGCCAAGCTGGAGGGCGAGGTGGCGTTCGAGACGGTCCTGCGCCGGTTGGAGGGCCTCGCGCTCGCCGTACCGGCCGACGACCTGACGTGGAAGGCGAGCTTCGTCCTGCACCGTCTGGAGCGGCTGCCGGTGACGTTCACGCCGCGCCCCTGAGCGGGGCTCCTCGACGGCCGTCGTCGTGTCGGCCCAGGTACGCCAGGAGGCGGGCCTGCGCGTCGGCGTCGTCCGGGGGCGGGACCGCCGGCCCGAAACCGAACCGGACCTCCTCCTCGCCGACCAGCTCGATGGTGTGCCAGAGGTGATCCACGTCGGCCGGGTCGATGCGGGCCCGCCAGCCGAGGGCGCGAGCCAGGTCCCACTGGTGCACCACCAGTTCCATGCCGATCGCCCGGTCGACGACCTGCGCGTACGTCCAGTCGCCGAGCCGTCCGCCGACCCGTGCGCCGGCGACGTCGACGTCGGCGAGCGCGGCCTGGACCTGCTCCCGGATCGCGTGCCACGCCCCGGACGGGTCCTCGGCCAGCGACGGCACCGGCCGTGGTGTCACCCCGACCCGGCCGAAGTGGATGAGGTTCATCTCGGCGACGTGGGCCACCAGGTCCCGTACCGTCCAGTCCCCGCAGGGCGTCGGAGCGCCCCAGCCGGTGTCCGGCACCGTCGCGGCGGCGCGGGCGAAGGTCTCCACGCGCCGCACGTACCGGTCCGCGACCTCGTCCATCCCGGCACTATAGGACGCGTCCGGTGTCGGGACGGTCCACACGCGCCGGTGCCCGGCATCGGCGGGGACAGCCGTTTACCGGGCACCGGGGATCGGGATCGGTCAACTGGGGTTGACCTTGCCGGCCTTGACGTCCAGCCGGGACAGCACGTCCACGATCGCCGAGGACGCCCGCTTGGCCTGCTGGTCGTCGAGGACCAGCGGCGGGGAGAGCACCAGCGTCGGGCCGTAGTTGCGGGTGATGACCCGGTGGTTCTCGTAGAGCTCGTCGGCGACGGCGAGGGCGAGGTCCGGCGCGACCGGCTCCCGCGTCTCGGGGTTGCTGACCAGCTCGATGCCGACGGTGGCGCCCTCGACCCGGACCTCGCCGACGGCCGGCAGCGCCGCGGCCGGCGCCAGCCCGGCGCGCAGCCAGTCGCCGATCTCCAGGGACCGCTTCAGCAGCCCCTCGTTCTCCAGCAGGTCCAGGTTGGCCAGGGCGACCGCGCAGGCGGTCGGGTGACCGGAGTAGGTGTGGCCGTGGAAGAAGCTGGCCTCCCCGGCGGCCATCACGTCGGCCACCCGGTCGCGCATCAGCACCGCGCCCAGCGGCAGGTAGCCGCTGGTCAGGCCCTTCGCGGTGACGATGATGTCGGCGTCCATGCCGCGCTCGGCGGAGTCGAACCAGGCGCCGGTACGCCCGAACGCCGTGATCACCTCGTCGGCGATCAGCAGGATGCCGTAGCCGGTGAGCAGCTCGCGCACCCGCGGCCAGTAGTCGGAGGGCGGCGCGATCACGCCGCCGCCGCCGAGGATCGACTCACCGATCATCGCGGCGACGTTCTCCGCCCCCAGTCGCTCGATCGTCGCCTCCAGCTCCCGCAGGAGGAAGTCGGTCGGGTCCGCGCCGCCGTACATCTCGCTGTGGTACGGGTACGGCGGGGTGACCTTCTCCACGTGCGGCAGGTTCGGGCCGACGCCGACCTGCATGTCCGGGATGCCGGTCGCGGTGCCGCCGCCCAGCGTGGCACCGTGGTACCCGAAGTGCCGGGCGATGATCCAGTTGCGCTCGGTCTGCCCGCGCCGGTGGTGGAACAGCCGGGCCAGCTTGATGGCGGTGTCCACACCCTCGGAGCCACCCGAGGTGTAGAAGACGCGGTTGACGTCGCCCGGCGCGAGGTTGGCCAGGCGCTGGGCGAGCAGCGCCGACTTGTCGTTGCCGAACTCGAAGAAGCTGGTGAAGTGGGCCAGCTCGGTGATCTGCGCGGCGGCCGCCTCGGCCAGCTCCCGGCGGCCGTGGCCGACCTGGGCGACCCAGATGCCGCCGCCGAGCATGTCGAGCAGCTCCCGCCCCTCGGCGTCCCAGACGGTGGAGCCGACGCCGCGCACGATCATGCGGCGGAACGGCCGCTGGTCGCGCTGGTGGGAGTGCAGGACGTAGCGCTTGTCCAACTCCCCCAGCTCGGCACCGGACACGGCGCGCCCGGCTCTGGACGTAGAAATCGTCACGTGACTACTCCCTCGTTGCAGACGATGCGGGCTTCCCGGAACGTGGTGGCGACGACCGCGCGGGCAGGGTCCACTGTGGGCGCTACCGCACCGGCCGGCCGGGCGGTGGACTCCCCGAAACAATGGCAGCCGGTCGGGGCCCGAACATCTTCCGGCGTGCGCAGCGCCGGTCACGGTCGCGGCGGCGACCGGGCCGGGGAAATAAGCATTCTGGAAGATGCAAGCCGGCGGGGCCGCTGATTACCGTACGCGTTCGAGATGACGGTGCCGACACAGAGCGGAATGGACACCGCATTTACCAGGATGGGGGGAAAGATGCCTGTACGGGGCGGAAAGATAACCACGGCGGTGGCCGCGGTGTTGCTGGTGCTCACCGCCGGCTGCGCCGACGGCGGCTCGGGCGGCAGCGACGCCAAGGCCGAGGCGCCGGCCCCGGCGACACCGAAGGCGCCGGCCGACCTCAAGGACCTGCTGACCAACCCGCACGAGGACCAGAGCAAGGACGAGGTGCTGACCTTCGACTTCAAGCAGGTGGCGGAGAAGTCGCTGCTGGCGCCTCCGAAGGGGATGGCCTTCACTCCGGACTCGTGCGTGAACTACGTGACCATCGGCGACGCCGCCAGCACCCCGCTGCAGACCGCGCCGGCGGCCAGCATCGCCGGCCTGAACGGGTACATGCAGTTCAACACCGCGAGCCCGGTGGGCAAGGACCACAACCTGGGCCACGACAACTTCTTCGCGCAGTTCGTGGTCGAGCTGCCGGAGGGTCCGAAGCTGGAGGCGATGCACAAGGCCGCGACGGCGTGCGCCAAGGGCGACATCACGCTGGACGGCAAGGTCCCCGGCACGTTGAGCAACGTCGACTTCCAGACGCCACCCCTGGCCGGCGCCGAGACCAAGGGCCTGATCCAGCGGATCACCTTCCCGCCGCAGAAGGACAAGGCCGGCACCGACGTGCTCAAGACGTTCTACGGTGCGGTCGGCCCGGACGGGGGGATCGACCGCTTCAAGCACATCGTCATGGTGGTGATGGGCAACGTGCTGTACTACGGCATCGTCACCGACCCGGCCACGGCCAACAAGATGGCCGCGAACTTCCACCGGCTGGCCACCGCACGCGGTCTCTCCTGAACCCACCCCTTCCGTGCCCACGCCCGCTGCGGGCGTGGGCACGGTCGTGTCCGCGGTCGGGCCACCCTCGGCCGCGGACGCACCGACCGGGGCAACACAGAAGATGCCCGCCCTGCCGTTGAATGCCACCATTACCTCGTGGCCGATAAGGCGAAAAACAGTCGGCACGCCATTCTCGGAGATTGCTGACCAGCGGTTCACCACCATTTCCCCGATTGAGGCGCAGTGCCTCACCCGGCCAGATTCCTCGTCCTCTTTCGACGAATGAGGACATGGCATTGGCGGGGAGGCCGCGCAGAACCGTTGACAGCTTCCCCGGTTTCGCTCGACAGGTAGGAGATGGTAGCCGTGGGTTCCGAAGTTGGAAATCGCGTGGTGGTGCTCGGCGGGAGCATCACCGCGCTGTTCGCCGCCAGCGCGCTCAGCGAAGGCTACCGGGAGGTCGTCCTGGTCGACCGCGACGAGCTGATCGACGTCTGGGACGCGCGGCGGGGCGCGCCGCAGGGCCGGCACATCAACGGCCTCATCGCCCGGGGCTCCCGGGCGATGGAAGACCTGTTCCCCGAGATCACCGCCCAGATGGTCACCGCCGGTTGCCCGCTGACCGACCTGGCCGGCACGGTCAAGTGGTACATGAACGGCAGGCCGCTGGCCCAGACCCGGGCCGGCCTGACCTGCGTCGCCGCCCGGCGACCGGTCATGGAGGCGCACGTGCGGCGGCGGATCGCCGCCTTGAAGAACGTCACCTTCATGGAGCGCACCGACATCACCGGCCTGGTGTTCAGCACGGACAAGTCCCGGGTCATCGGCGCGCGGGTGCAGCGTCAGGGCGAGGGCAACCGCGAGGAGACACTCACCGCCGACCTCGTCGTCGACGCCACCGGGCGGGGCTCGCGTACCCCGGTCTGGCTGGAGGCGCAGGGCTACCAGCGCGTGCCGGAGGAGGGCACGAAGATCGGGCTCGGCTACGTCACCCGGCACTACAAGCTGCGCCACGACCCGTTCGGCACCAGCCACTCGATCATCTCGGTGGCGTCGCCGGACAACCCCCGCGGCGCCATCTTCACCAAGTCCGACGGCGGCAGGGTCGAGCTGACCACCTACGGCATCATGGGCGACCACCCGCCCACCGACCCGGAGGGCTTCAACCAGTTCGTCAAGTCGCTGTCCGCCCCGGAGATCTACGAGGGCATCTCCGACGCCGAGCCGCTCGACGACCCGGTGCTGTTCAAGTTCCCCACCACGCTGCGCCGGCGCTACGAGCTGATGTCCCGTTTCCCCGACGGCCTGCTGGTGCTCGGCGACGCGGTCTGCACCCCGAATCCGGTGTTCGCGCAGGCCCAGACGCTCGCCGCCCTGGAGGCGCTGGCGCTGCGGGACCTGCTGCGCACGGGCCAGGCCCCCCGGTCCAAGGAGTTCATGCGCACGGTAGGACGGATCATCGACCCGGCCTGGGAGATGACCGAGGCGATCAACCTGACGTTCCCCGACGTCGAGGGCCGGCGTACCCGCAAGGTGCAGCTGCTGCACGCCTACATGAAGCGGCTGCACCTGGCCGCCACCAAGGACGCCAGCCTCACCGAGGCGTTCATGCGCTCCGCCGGTCTGGTCGACCCGCTGGAGGCGCTGCTGCGCCCGAGCGTGGTCTGGCGGGTGATGCGTCACTCGCGGGCCGAGATGCCGCTGCTCGGCGGGCGGATCTGACCCGCCGGTCACCCGGGGCCTGGTCGCTTCCCGGTGTGACCGACACCGCCGGTACGCCGGCCCGCCGGACCCCGTCCCACCAGGGACGGGGTCCGTTCGTCGTGGTGGTCGGCGCGTGTCGAACCGCCCCCGACGCCCGCCGGGAGCACGTATCCTCCGACGAGGCGTCGACCGGGCGCGCCGGGCGCCGGCGGATCCGGGGCGCCCGGCGGCGTACCCGGCCGCCCCGTCGGCCACCAGCGACAGCTCGCCCGAGGGGGACCATGACCACCCGCAAGCCCAGCGAAGCCCGGATCCGCACCCGGATGGCCCGGACCGGCGAGAGTTACGCGACCGCGCGTGCCGGCCTGTCCGGCGCCCGGACGTCGCCGAAGCCGGTCACCGACGCCGGCTGGGCGCTACGGGGCGGGTTGCACGCCGAGACCTCCAACGTGACCAACGTGCTGACCCATCTCGGCGGCGACGCCACCGGGGCGCACCTGAGCGAGGCGATGCTGCTCGGCGTCGGCGGCGGCCTCGGAGCCGGCTACATGCTCTGGGAGATCAAGGGGCAGACGCCGAACCTGTTCCTGGGATTCCGGTACCGGTGGACGTTTCACGACTGGGCCGAGCGCACCATGGACCGGCTCGGCGTCGGCTACCAGGTGAAGACGACCGGCAGCAGCAAGGCCGCCGCCACCACGCTGCACGAGCAGCTCACCGACGGCAACCCGGTCCTCATCGCACCGGACCGGCAGCTGGTCGGGTACTGGCACCTGCCCGCGGCACCAGCCCTGGCCGGCCGCGGCCGTCCGGTCTTCGCCGGCGCCCGGCGCAGCCCCCTGGTGGCGTACGCGCTCACCGACGACGGCATCCGGGTCGACGACCGCAACCTCGCCCCGCTCACCGTCGACGCGGACATCCTCGCCGAGGCCCGGGCCCGGGTCAGCTCCACCAAGAACCGCATGATCGTGGTGCACACGGTGCCCGAGACGTACGCCCTGGCCGACGCCGTACGGGCCGGCATCGCCGACTGCGTCGCGCACCTGGACGCCAAGGCGGCCACGGTGGCGTTGCCGGCGTGGAGCAAGTGGAGCCGCCTGGTCACCGACGAGCGCAACGCCAAGGGCTGGCCCACGTTGTACGGCAAGGCCGGGATGGCCACCACGCTGCTGTCGGTCTGGGAGCACGTCGAGCCGGCCGGGCTCACCGGCGGCAACCTGCGCGACCTCTACGCGGACTTCCTGGACGAGGCGGCGCCCCTGCTCGGCGACTCCGCCGACGCGGCGGCGGACGCGGCGCAGCTGTTCCGCCAGTCCGCCCGGCTGTGGCACGAGATCGCCGAGACGGCGCTGCCCTGGGACGTCCCCGAGTACGCCCGGCTGCGGGAGCTGGTCGCCACCATCTCCGCCGGTGTCGCGGCCGGCGACCCGGCCGTCGCCGACCGCGCCGAGGCCGCCGACACGCTGTGGGACCTGATCGCCGAGTACGACCGCAAGCCGCCCGCCGAGCCGGACCTGCCCCGGTTGTCCGAGCAGATCCAGGCGGTCTACGACACCGAGCGGGAGGCCGTCGGGGCGCTGCGCCACGTGGTGGGCTGAGCCCTACCGGTCGCGCAGCACGTCGCGCAGCCCGCGCAGGTCCTGGAACGAGTCGAGGTCGTCGACCAGCCAGCCGTCGAGGTCGTACTCGCCCAGACACCTGTCGACGAACGCCTTGTAGCTGTCCAGTTCGCCACCGAGGATCTGGGCGTTGAGCAGCTCGACCCGTGTGTTCTCGTGGTTGCCGGCGTAGTTGCGCTCGTACAGCTCGTGCCGGCCACCGAACTCGGAGCCGACCGCGTCCCAGAGCAGCTTCATCAGCTTGACCCGCTCGACCGCGTCGACGCCGCCCGACCCACGGACGTACTTGTCGAGGTAGCGACGCAGGTCCGGGTTGGCGAAGTCCTCCGCGCTGGAGTTGACGTAGATGAGGCCGCTGGCCACGTCCTGCAGGACGATCTCCCGTACCCGGGCGTAGCCGACCTGCATGAACCAGCGGTACGCCATGCCGTAGGCCGGGTTGGGCAGGACCGCGCCGTTGTGCCACGGCACCGGGTTGCGGGCGGCCGCGTCGGAGAGCCCCCAGAACAGGTTGCGCCAGGCGAGCACCTCCCCGAGCCGGCTCTGCACGCCCCGGAAGTCGGACGTCCCGGTGGTGTCCAGGGCCTTGGCCAGCAGGCCGGCGATGAACTCGAGTTTCACGGCGAGGCGGGTGCAGCCGTGGAAGGTGAAGCGTTCGGTGAAGCCGGACCGGCCGGCGAACATCTGCACCTTGCCGAGGTCCCCGTAGATGAACACGTTCTCCCACGGGATGAGGACCTTGTCCAGCACCAGGATCGTGTCGTTCTCGTCCAGTCGGGACGACAGCGGGTAGTCGAACGGGCTGCCCATGACGGCGGCGCTGGCCGAGTAGGACGGTCGACAGATCAGCTTCATCCCCGGCGCGTCCATCGGCACGGTCGCGACCAGGGCGAACTCCCGCTTGCGGACCGGAAGGCCGTAGTGGGCCAGGAAGTTGTGGTGGGTCAGCGCCGAGGCGGTGGCGACGACCTTCGCGCCGCTGACGATCACCCCGGCGTCGGTCTCGCGCTCCACGTGGACGAAGACGTCGGAGACCTCGTCCGGCGGCCGGGACCGGTCCACCGGCGGGTGCACGATGGCGTGGTTCCAGTACAGGACCTTCTCCTGCGCCTCGCGGTACCAGCGGCGGGCGTTGTCGGCGAACGGATCGTAGAAGTCGGCGTTGGCGCCGAGCGTGCCGAGGAACGCGGCCTTGTAGTCCGGGCTGCGTCCCATCCAGCCGTAGCTCAACCGGGCCCACGCCGCGATGGCCTGCTGGTCGGCGACGAGATCCTCGGCGGAGTGGGGGGTGGTGAAGAACCGGTGCGTCCAGCCCTCGCTGCCGGTGTCCGTGGGCGTGGTCAGCACCGGACGGGACCGCGGGTCGTGCAGCGCGTCGTAGAGCCGGGCGGTCATCCGTACCGGGTTGCGGAAGGCGGGGTGCCGGGTGACGTCGCGGACCCGGTCGCCGTAGAGGTAGATCTCCCGTCCGTCGCGCAGGGACTCGACGTACTCGTCACCGGTCATCGGGCGGGTCCGGCGGACGCCGGTCGTCGGACGGTCAACCAACTCGGTCATGGAACGCCTTTCGCCGGGCCGGGCAGGCCGCCAGGCGGGACGGACCGGGCAGCCGTCGCGCCTTGTCTGGTCCGCATTCAGCATGGTGAGCGCCGGAGAGCGGGACAAGGTGGTACGCCGCAGAGCGCAACCGGGAAGACGCCGGTGGTCGCGTCGGACGATCCGGGACACCGGAGTCGCGGGGAGCGATGACTTTTGCCCGGGCCTGCCGTCTCAACAGTGAGCCGCAGGACAGCGCGGCCGATATCGAGAGGACCAAGACCATGACTACAGTCGACGGGCAGGCGGGCGCAGCCGCCGCCCCGGCCGTGGCTCCTCGGGCCACCTGGCGGGAGTGGCTCGGCCTGGCCGTGATGTGCCTGCCCACCATGTTGACGACGGTGGATCTCAACGTCATGTTCCTGGCGTTGCCACACGTGACCGCTGATCTGGGGCCGAGCAGCACCGAGCAGTTGTGGATCTCCGACATCTACGGGTTCCTGATCGCCGGTTTCCTGGTCACGATGGGGACGCTCGGTGACCGGGTCGGCCGCAAGAAGGTCCTGCTGTTCGGTGGCGCGGCGTTCCTCGCGGCGTCGCTGCTGGCCGCGTTCGCGACCTCCACGATCGTGCTGATCATCGCCCGCGCCCTGCTCGGCGTGGCCGGCGCGACGCTGATCCCGTCGATCCTCGCGCTGCTCCGGACGATGTTCAAGGACCCGAAGCAGATGGGCGCCGCGATGGGCCTCTGGGGTACGTCCCTGATGGCCGGTGTGGTGCTCGGCCCGGTGATCGGCGGCCTGATGCTGGGCGCGTTCTGGTGGGGCTCGGTGTTCCTGCTCGCCGTCCCGATCATGGGTCTGCTGCTGATCGCCGGCCCGGTGCTGATCCCCGAGTCGAAGGACCCGACCGCGGGCCGACTGGACCTGTTCAGCGTGGCGCTGTCCCTGCTGGCCATCCTGCCGTTCGTCTACGGTCTCAAGGAGCTGGCGCGCAACGGCTGGGAGCCGGTGCCGCTGATCGCCCTCGTCGCGGGGCTGGTCTTCCTCGTCGTCTTCCTGCGCCGGCAGGCCCAGCTGGCCCACCCGCTGCTGGACCTGAGCCTGTTCAGGATCCGCGCGCTCTCGACGGCGCTGACGATGGCCCTGATGATCGCCTTCGTCATGGGCGGCGCCGGTCTGATGGGCAGCCTCTACATGCAGATGGTCGAGGGGCTCACCCCGGTGCGGGTCGGCACCCTGCTGCTGATCCCGTCCCTCGTGATGATCGTCGTCGGCAACCTGGCGCCGGCGATCGCCCGCAAGGTCCGTCCGGCGTACGTGCTCACCGGTGGCTCCCTGATCGCGGCGGTCGGCATGGTGGTGCTGACGCAGGTGGGCAGCACCGCCGGGTTGACCACCCTGCTGGTCGGTCTGGCGATCGTCTACGTCGGTGGCGCGTCCGTCGGCCCGATGACCCCGTTCCTGGTGATGTCCTCCACGCCTCCGGAGAAGGCCGGCGCCGCCGGGTCGCTCTCCTCGGCCGTCGGCGAGCTGGGTGTCGCCCTGGGTGTGGCCATCCTCGGCCTCATCGGCACCGCCACGTACCGGGGTCAGGTCACCGTCCCGGGCGAACTTCCGGCGGACGCCGCGGCCACCGCCAAGGAGAGCATCGCGGGTGCGACCGTGGTGGCCGAGCAGGTCGGTGGCCCGTCCGCGGGTTCGCTGCTCGACTCGGCCCGGGAGGCGTTCACCAGCGGCCTGAACACTGTCGCGCTGGTCTGCGTCTTCGTCTTCATCGCCCTGGCCGTGGTGGCGTTCGTCGGGCTGCGGCACGTGCCGTCGCTCGGTGACATGCCGATGCCGGGCATGCCCCCGAAGGAGGCCAAGCCGGCACCGGAGACCGCCGACTCGGCGCAGCCGGTGCACTGACGCACCGGCCCCTCGTATCGCGGCCGCCCCGGACACCCGCTCGGGTGCCGGGGCGGCCGGCGTACGTGCTCGACGTCCCCATGCCGCGCGGCGGGCGAGCCGCGCCCGACGGGACATGCGACACCGACGGGACATGCCGGGGCCGGCGGGACATGCGACACCGGCGGGACATGCCGGGGCCGGCGGGACACGTCGCGCCCCGGGCCGGTGCTCGGCCCGGGGCGGTGTCCGGCGGCGGACGGGGATCAGGCAGCCGGTGGCGCCGCCGTGTCGGCCGTGGGCGGGGCCAGTGCCGGGGTGGCGGGCGGGGCGACCGGTCGCAGCGGCGCGTGTCGCAGCACCCGCAGCACCATCGACGGCCGCATCAGCGCCTGTGGTGGGTCGATCAGGCCGGCCACGCGCATGAAGCCGTCAGTCACCCGGGCGTCCCTGGTGGCCGCGTACTGCACTCGGGCCATGTAGGCGTTACCGACCCGCACCTGCAGCGTGCGCCGGCCCTGCACGCCCGGGAAGTCCAGGTCACCGCCGGCGGAGATGTCCCACGGCGTGTCGATCACGCGGGACATGTCGGCCATGAACGCGCCCGTCTGCGGCGGTCGTCCCAACCGCAGGTGCTCGCGCAGCTTCAGCGCCTCAATGGACGCGACGCTCATCCCCTGCCCGTAGACCGGGTTGAAGCTGCACACCGCGTCGCCCATGACGAGGAGCCGGTCGGGCATCCGGGTCAGCCGCTCGTAGCGCCGCCGGACGCTCGCCGGGAAGGTGAACGACACCGGGTCGTCGAGCGCCTCGGCGTCACGCACCGCGTCGTAGACGTCCGGCACCGGCAGCGAACGGACGAAGGCGAGGAAGCCTTGGGGGTCGGTCGGCGGGTGGTCGCCGAGCACCCCGGTCAGCGACAGGATGCAGACGTCCCGGCCGACCTGCCCGAAGAAGGCGCCACGGGGGTGCGCGGGCGACGCGACCGGGTTGATCGACTGGACGCCGTCGAACATCTCCGGACGCAGCCGGTAGTGCCGGGTGGTGTAGGCCAGCCCAACCTTGACCCGGTCCTCCTCCGGCCGCTGGTAACCGAGTTCCGCCAGCCAGGCCGGGGTACGCGAGCCGCGCCCGGTGGCGTCGACCACCAGGTCGGCGTCCAGTTCCTGCGGTTGGGCGTCGGTGGCGCGCGAGCGGACCCGGACACCGACGACGCGTTCCCGGTCGTCGGTGGTGGTCAGGCCGAGGACGTCGTGCTGCTCCAGGAACCGCACGTTGGGCAGGGCCGCCACCCGGCTGCGGACGTGGTGTTCCAGCACCGGCCGGGGGGCGGTCACCGAGACCAGGCCGGTGCGGGCGGGAAGGATTTTGCGGGCGTTGAAGAACCAGCGCATCTCGCCGAGGTCACCGGTCGGCACGCCATCGGCGGTCAGCTCGTCGGTGATGCCGGGGAAGAGTTCCTCCATGTTCAGGTGACCGCGGGCGTGCAGGCCGTGCGCGTGCACCGTGTGCGGTGCGCCGCGGCGGGGCTCGCGTACGCCCAGCAGCGTGTCCCGGTCGACGACCAGGACCTCGCCGTAGGACTCGGCCAGCACCCGGGCGGCGAGGACGCCGGCCATGCTGCCGCCCAGCACGACGGCGCGTCTACCGATCTCACTCACTGCCGCAACCTCCCTGACGACGACCGGTTCGATCGGCCGGCGGCGACGGGGCCGGGGACGCCGCGGCGGTCGCCGCACGGGCCGCACGGCCAGCGTCACGGTCACCCGGTGCCGGTCGCATCCTTTGACGTGCGGTACGGGTGACGGACGTTCCCGACGTGACCGAAGGTGAGCTGACCGACACCGTGGCCGTGTTACGGTTCTGGCCGACCGTCATCGAGCAGTTGCTGTCGGGAGCGGGGCACGATCCGTGAGCCTTGTCAAGGTCAACTCCACCCAGTTCGAGGCAGGCCCGTCGATGCCCCTCGACGAGGTCACCTTCGGCCGCCTGGTCGAGACCCACCGCCGCGAACTGCAGGTCCACTGCTACCGGATGCTCGGGTCCTTCGAGGACGCCGAGGACCAGGTCCAGGAGACGTTTCTGCGGGCCTGGCGCAAACGGGACACGTTCGAGGCCCGGTCCACGTTCCGCGCCTGGCTCTACCGCATCGCGACGAACGCCTGCCTGGACTTCCTCAGCCGCCACCCCCGCCAGCCCCGGGCCGGCCGCGGCCCACTGCTGTCGGAGGGCGGCGCCCGTTCCACCACACCCGACGAGGTGTACTGGCTGCAGCCCTATCCGGACCGGCTGCTCGAGCCGGCCGCGCCGGCCGACGCCCAGCCGGACGCGGCGGTGGTCGCCAAGGAGACCATCGAGTTGGCGTTCCTGGTCGCGATCCAGCACCTGCCACCGCGCCAGCGGGCCGTGCTGATCCTGCGCGACGTCCTCGGCTGGCCCGCCGCCGACGCGGCCGAGCTGCTGGAGGTCAGCGTCGCGTCGGCCAACAGCGCCCTGCAGCGGGCCCGGGCCAACCTCAAGGACCACCTGCCGCCACACCGGATCGAGTGGGCGCCCGCGGAGGACCCGACCGACGAGGAACGAGCGCTCCTGCAGCGCTACATGGGGGTGCTGGAGCGCGCCGACACGGGTGCGATGGCCCAACTGCTGCGCGAGGACATCCGGATCACCATGCCGATGTCGGTGCCCTGCGTGCCGGGGATGCCCGATCCGGCCTGGTGGGGGCGGTCCGCCTTCCTGGCCAGCCTGCGTGACGTGCTCGACCCGGGTTCGCCGGCCTACCTCGGCCAATGGCGCAGTGTGCCGACCCGGGCCAACCGGCAGCCGGCGGCGGCCCACTACGTACGCCGTCCGGGTGACACCGCGTTCCGCCCGCAGGTGCTGGAGGTGCTCCGGATCTCCGACGGCAAGATCGTCGAGATCACGGCCTTCGAGCCGGACCTGTTCCCGGCGTTCGGCCTGCCGACGACCCTGTGACCGATCGCCCCCGCGCAGGGGCGACACCCACCCGCCGCGCCGGGTCGGGCGACCACGCTGACGTGCGGCCGAGCACCGCCGGCCGCAACGCATTCGGGGAGATGCGGGGCACATCCCGCCTCTGTGATCCTCGGGGTTGACCGGCCGCGCCGACCGGCGCCCGTCCCCGGTGGAGCAGCAGCCCCGCACCGCACACGCCCGCCGTGGCGACCGGGGACGCCCGCACCGCCCAGCCGACATGTCCAAGGAGGGTGCTTTGCTCACCACCGATGTCCCGATGGCCGAGGACCTCGTCCGACGCGCCTGCGACCTCGTACCCGTGCTGCGCGGGCACGCGGCCTGGTCCGACGAGAACCGCCGCGTCCACGACGAGGCTATCGACGCGCTGGCCGACGCCGGCGTCTTCAGGTTGCGCCGGCCGGTCCGGTACGGCGGCTACGAGGTGGACACCCGGACGCTGGTCGAGGTCGCCTCGGAACTGGGCCGGGGAGACGGCTCCGCCGCCTGGGTCGCCTCGGTGTACTGGATCCCCACCTGGATGGTGGGCCTCTTTCCGGACCACGTGCAGGACGAGGTCTTCTCGACCCCCGACGTACGGGTCTGCGGCACGCTGAGCCCCACCGCCACGGCCGCCCCGGCCGACGGCGGTGTCGTGGTCAACGGCAAGTGGGGTTTCATCAGCGGCGCGCTGCACGCGCACTGGCAGGAGATCGTCGCCGTGCAGTTCAGCCCGCAGGGCGAGCCGATGCCGATCGTGGCGCTGGTGCCGATGTCGGACCTGCAGATCATCGACGACTGGCACACCGGTGGCCTGCGCGGCACCGGCAGCGTCAGCACTGTCGCACAGGACCTGTTCGTCCCGGCGGACCGGGTGCTGCCGCTGGGTGCCATCGTGCAGGGGCAGAGCGCGTCGACGGCCAACGCGGCGTCGCCGATGTACCGGTCTCCCCTGCTGCCGGTCGCCTCGGCCTCCTCGGTCGGCAGTGTCGTCGGGCTGACCCGGGCGGCCCGCGAGGTCTTCTTCGAGCGGCTGCCCGAGCGCAAGATCACCTACACCGACTACGACCGTCAGCAGGACGCGCCGATCACCCACCACCAGGTGGCCGACGCGGTGCAGAGAAGCGACGAGGCGGAGTTCCACGCGCAGCGACTGGCCGCCCTGGTCGACGGCAGGGCCCTGGACGGCTCGCCGTGGACGATCGAGGAGCGGGCCCGGGCCCGCGCCCAGCTCGGCGCGGTGTGCCGGCGTGGGAAGGAGGCGGTGGACGTCTTCGCCCTCGCCAGCGGCGGCTCGTCGGTCTACAACGACGTACCCATCCAGCGGATCGCCCGCGACGTGCAGGCGATCAACCTGCACGCGCTGATGAACCCCACCACCAACGCGGAGTTGTACGGGCGGATCCTCTGCGGACTCGCCCCGAACACCCTCTACCTCTGAGCACGTGCCCTACGACGGAAGGATCCCTCCCGTGACCACGAACAGTCTCGCACCGGACGTGTCCGCCGACGACCAGGCCGCCGTCGCCGCGGTACCCGGACGCATCGTGCAGGCGTGGGCGGCGAACGACGCCGACGCCTTCGCCGACGTGTTCACCGCCGACGGCACGATGATCCTGCCCGGCCTGACCCAGAAGGGCCGCGACGACATCCGCGCCTTCATGGCCAAGGGCTTCGCCGGCCCGTACAAGGGCACCCAGGTGACCGGTCAGCCCTTCGACGTGCGTTTCCTCGGCGCCGACGTGGCCCTCCTGCTCACCGAGGGCGGCGTCCTCGGCCCGGGTGAGACGGAGGTGCCCGCCGAACGCGCCATCCGCGCCTCGTGGCTGCTGGTGCGCACCGACGAGGGCTGGCGACTCGCCGCCTACCAGAACAGCCCGCGCGACGCCGGCTGACCCGACACGACGGCGGCGCCGGTCGGAATCCCCCTCCGACCGGCGCCGTCGCCCTGTCGACCCGCCCACCAGCGAACGCGAGGAGAGCGAACGTGCGGATACTGGTCACCGGTGGCACCGGCTTCATCGGGTCGCACACGGTTGCGGCCCTGCACCGCGCCGGGCACACGGTGCGGCTGCTGGTCCGTGACCCCGACGCGGTGGACCGCGCGCTCGGCCCGCTCGGGCTGACCGGACGGGACGTGCAGACCGTGGTCGGGGACGTGACCGACGCGGAGTCGGTGCGCCGGGCGGTCGACGACTGCGGCGCGGTGCTGCACGCCGCGTCGGTCTACTCCTTCGACACCCGCCGGCACGCGCGGATGCGGGAGGTCAACGTCGGGGGCACCGAGGTGGTCCTCGACGCGGCCGTCAAGGCGGGTGCCGACCCGGTGGTGCACGTGTCGTCGTTCGTCGCCCTGGCACCGACCGGGGGACGCCCACTCGACACCGACCTGCCGGTGGGCCGGCCACGCGAGCGGTACATGGCCACCAAGGCCGCGGCCGAGGAGGTGGCTCGCCGGCACCAGGAGTCGGGCGCGCCGGTCGTCGTCACGTACCCGATGGCCACCCTCGGGCCCCACGACCCGCACCTGGGCGACCAGCTCGACCGGCTGCGGACGCTGCTGCGCGGGCAGCTGCCCATCTGGCCGCGGGGCGGATTCCCGGTCGGCGACGTCCGCGACGTCGCCGACCTGCACGTCGCCGCCCTGCGCCCCGGGCTGGGACCGCGCCGCCTACTGGCGCCCGGCCGGTACCTGTCCACCGCCGAGTTCGTCGCGACGGTACGCGCGGTCACCGGCCGCCGGTTGCCGGTGGCCTACCTGCCCTCGGCGGCGGTGCTGCCGGTGGGAGCCGCCACGTCGGCGCTGCAACGCGTCTGGCCCTGGCACATCCCGGTGGAGTACGGCGCGGTCTACACCTGCCACTGCGACGTGCGGACCGACCGCGACGCGCCGGCGCCGACCCGTGCGGTCGCCGAGACGATCCGGGACGCCACGCGGTGGCTGCACCGCACCCGCCGGATCACCCGCCGGCAGGCCGGGAAGGCCGCGCAGCCGGACTGACCCACCACGCCGGACGACGCCGGCGGTGACCTCCACGGTCACCGCCGGCGTCGTCTCTGCCAGCTCAGGCGCGTCCCGGCCCGTCCAGCACGTCGACGAGGGTCTGCCGGAAGGTGGTGACCATCGACCGGACGGTGCTCTCGACGAACAGGTTGGTGGTGAAGCCGACGCTGCCGACCAGGCCGCCCTCGGGGGACGCCTCCAGCCCGAACAGCACCCCGTCGGGGATCTGCGAACCGACCGAGGCCGACACGATCCGCCGGCGCATCGCGGCGAAGTGCAGGTCGCCGTGCTGCTGACCGAACATCATGTCCGGCGACTGGGTCACCTGGAGCACGCACGCCGCGGCGTTCGGGCCGATGGCGTCGTTCATGATGTCCGGCGCCTCCTCGAGGATCTGGATGAACGGCAGCTCGTGCGCGTACGCCGCGAGGCAGGCCGCCCGGCTCCGGGCGATCACCTCCAGGAAACCGTCGGCGCCGGCCAGGTCGACCCGGATGGGCAGGAAGTTGTAGAACGAGCCGACGGTGTTCTGCACCCAGGCTGGGTGCCGCCCGGGGGTGAAGGTCGGCACGACCAGGTCGGTCCGCCCGGTCTGCGCCCGCAGCTGGGTCAGGTACGCGGCCAGCAGCACCATGAACGGGGTGCTGCGGGTGCGCGCCGCCAGATCGGCGGTGGCCCGGCGGAACTCCTCGTCGAGCAGGAAGCGGTACCAGGACGTCACGAACGGTTCCTCGGACCGGGTGCGATCGGTCGGGACGGCCACCACCTGCGCGCCGCGCAGGTTGTCCCGCCAGAACTCCCGCGCCCGGCGCACCTTGTCGCTGGCCTGGCTCTCCTGCTGCCACCGCACGTACTCCCGGTACTGCCGCACCGACGGCAGCTCCGGCGCGCGGCCCTCCCGGCGGGCGGCGTAGAACTCGGCCACGTCGCGCAACACCAGGTGCACCGACCAGCCGTCCACCGCGGTGTGGTGGGCGGCGAGGACCAGCACGCCGTCGTGGGCGTCGAAGCGGCCGAGCACCGCCCGCAGCAGGGGCATCTCGTCGATGCCGAACACCCCGGCCTCGATCTCGTTGGCGAAGTCCTCGGCGACCAGGTCCCGGTTGCGCTGCGGTCCCGCCCGCAGGTCGCGTACCTCCAGCGGCACCGGGGCCGGGGGGCGCACCTGCTGGTACGCCTCGGTGCCGTCGCGGACGATCGAGGTACGCAGCGTCTCGTGCCGGACCACCACGTCGTCGAGAGCGTGGCGCAGCGTGTCGATGTCCAGCTCGCCGGTGACCCGCCAACCGCCGACGATGGTGTACCGCGGGCCGAACGGCCCGGTCTGGTCACCGTGGTCGATGTGGTGCAGGAACTCCTGTTGCAGGGACAGCGGGACGCGGATCGGTGCCTCCGCCGCCGGATCACCGGCCGGTGTCGGCGGGGGCAGCAGCGTGTCGGTCATCGGGCTCCCTTCCATCAGCCGGCCGGCCGCGGTGGCGGCGACGACCAGTGCAGGCCGTCGGTGGAGGGCACCAGCCCTCCTTCGCGTACCGGGACGTTCTCGTCGGTGCTCTCGCCGAGCTCGGCCTGCACCTGGATCCGGGTGCCCTCCTTGGACACCGACCGGGCCAGGGTGGAACGCAGCAGGTCGCGGTCCTCCCCGGCCGTGCCCACCGGCTGCGCCACCAGCTCGGCGAGTTCCTGGTACGCGGCGCCCCGCTGCCCGGTGTACGCGCCGGACGAGACGAGCGCGGCCTCGTTGGAGGAGCCGCCGCCGACCAACTCCACGAACGACTCCATCTCGGAGGCGGTGGTGTTGTTGGTGACCTTCTTCGCCTTCCAGAAGTACGAGTTCTCGTCCTGGTGCATGTCGTAGAAGGCGACCAGGAAGTCGTGGAACCGCGCGTACTCGCGGCGGTAGCGCACCTCGAACTCCTCGAAACAGGTCGACTCGTCGACCCCACCGGCCAGCGCCGTGTTGATCGACCGGGCGGCCAGCAGGGCACTGTAGGTGGCCAGGTGCACGCCGGAGGAGAAGACCGGGTCGATGAAGCACGCGGCGTCGCCGACCAGGACCAGCCCGGGCCGCCAGAACTTCTCCTGGATGTACGAGTAGTCCTTGCGGACCCGGATCTCGCCGTACGGCCCCTCGGTGACCCGGCGGGCGTCGGAGAGGTAGTCGGCGATCATCGGGCACTGCTGGATCAGATCGAGCAGTGCATTCTCCCGGTCGCCCTGGGCGCGGTCCAACGCCTCGGGCATCAGCACCACGCCGACGCTGGTCAGCTCCTCGGTCAGCGGGATGTACCAGAACCAGCCGGCGTCGAAGGCGACGGCGAGGATGTTGCCCCGGTTCGGGGCCGGCATCCGCTTGCCCCCCTCGAAGTAGCCGAACAGGGCCAGGTTGCGGAAGAACTCGGAGTACCGCCGCTGGCCGCCGACGCGGGTGTGGATCCGGCTCTTGTTGCCGGAGGCGTCGACGACGTACCGGCTGCGGACCTCGCGGCGGACGCCGTCCGGGCCGGCGTAGAGCACACCGTCGACCCGGTCGGTGTCGGCGTCGGTGAGCACGTCGACCACCGAGGTCTCCTCCCGGACCTCGACGCCCTTGCGCCGGGCGTTGTCCAGCAGGATCTGGTCGAAGCGCATCCGCTCCACCTGGTAGGCGGTGGCCGCGTCGCCGGCGAACTTCGAGGAGAGGCCGAAGGAGAACGTCCACGGCTCGGGGTTGGCGCCCCACCGGAACGTGCCGCCCCGCTTGGGCATGAAGTTGGCCCGGCGCAGGTCCTCCTCGACGCCGAGGATGCGGCAGATGCCGTGCACCGTGGACGGCAGCAGCGACTCCCCGATCTGGTAGCGCGGGAACCGCTCCTTCTCCAGCAGCAGCACACGGTGACCCTGCATGGCCACCAGGGTGGAGATGGTGGAGCCACACGGGCCACCACCGACCACCACCACGTCGTAGTCGTACTCTCGGTCGGTCATCGGATCTCCCTCGTCCGCCGTGTTCCGGCGCTCACCGCAGCTCGATGTCGCTCTGAGCGACGGCGGCGACCAGGCCGCCCCGGCTCAGCGCGACGGCGACCTGCTCGATCTCGTCGGACATGAAGCGGTCCCGGTCCAGGGTCGGCGCGATGCCGCGGACGAACTCGTACGCCGCCGCGGACGCGGGACTGAGCCCGGCGCGCCGCTTCGAGATGTCCACCGCCTGGGCCGCGGCGAGCAACTCCACGGCCAGGATGTGCTGGTTGTTCGCGAGCACCCGGCGAGCGTTGCGGGCGGCGATCAGCCCCATGCTCACCACGTCCTGGTTGTCGCCGTTGGACGGCACGCTCTGGGTGCTCGCCGCGCCGATCGTGCGGTTCTCGGCGACCAGAGCCGTGGCCGGGTACTGCGCGCCGGCGAAGCCGCTGTTGAGACCCGGGTCGCCGGTGACCAGGAACTCGGGCAGGCCGTAGCTGAGGTGCCGGTTGAGCAGCCGGTTGGTCCGGCGCTCGGAGAGGACACCGAGCTGGGTGAGCGCGATCGTCACGAAGTCCATCGCGAACGCGATCGGCTGACCGTGGAAGTTCGCCCCGTGGAAGACCTCGTGGCCCTCGAAGAAGAGCGGGTTGTCGTTCGCCGAGTTGAGCTCGATGTTCAACTTGTTGGTGGCGTGGTACAGGGTGTCGCGTACCGCGCCGAGGACCTGCGGGATGGCCCGCAGGGAGTACGCCTTCTGCATGTAGACGTCGGTGCGCTGGACGTCCACACCGGACTGCTTGCCCTCCTGGAGCTGGCTGCGCAGCTGCCGGTGCTCGACGGTGAGCGCGCTACCGCGCATCAGGGAACGCATGTTCGCCGCGGTGTCGATCTGGCCCTGGTGCGGTCGGGCCACGTCGTGCCCCTCGGCCAGGAACGGGCTGGTGGATCCCTGCAGCGTCTCGATCACCAGGGCGGTGACGATCTCGGCCTGCCGGACCTGGTCCATCGACCGGCCCACGACGAGCGCGCCGAGGCCGGTCATCGCCGAGGTGCCGTTGATCAGCGCCAGCCCCTCCTTGAAGCGCAGCTGCATCGGCTCGATGCCGTGCTCGCGCAGCACCTCGCCGGTGGGCACCCGCTGCCCGTCGCGCAGCAGATAGCCCTCACCGATCACGGTGCAGGCGATGTGCGCCAGCGGGGCCAGGTCACCGCTCGCGCCCAGCGAGCCGATCTCCGGGATGGCCGGGGTCAGGCCGAGGTTCAGGTAGAGCGCCAGCCGTTCCAGCAGCTCCGGGCGGACCGCGGAGTGCCCCTTGGACAGCGCGTTGAGCCGGGCGGTCACCACCGCCCGCGCCTCGTCCTGGGCGAACAACGGACCCACCCCGGCGGCGTGGCTGCGGACCAGGTTGGTTTGCAGCTCCACCTCCTTGGCCGTGTCGACCAGCATGTAGATCATCTCGCCGTAGCCGGTGGTGACCCCGTACACCGGCACGTCCTGGCGCACGATGTCCTCGAACAGCATCCGGCTCTTGCCCGCCCGGGCCAGCGACGACGACGCCACCTCGATGGGTGCGCCCTCCTCTGCCACCCGTCGTACCCCGGAGATGTCCAGGTCCTCGCCCGTGATTGCCACTGCCTGCGCGGTCTTGGCCAACGTCAATGCACTCACTCCATCGCGTCCGTGACAGCCCTCAGGTCTGCCGAATCCGCTGGTATCGAACGGTCGTGTGCCGTGCGGGTCGCCTCGATCAGGGCGGCCATGCCGGCCAACGTGTGGTGGGTGAAGCAGTCCCGCAGCGTCACCGTGACGCCGAAGCGTCGCCGGATCCGTGCCACGAGCGGTGGGACGAGCAGCGAGTGCCCGCCGGCGGCGAAGAACGTCGACTCGGCGTCGACGGGTCCCCCACCGAGCAGGGCCGACCAGACCTCGGCCAGCGCCTGCTCCACCGGGCCGGTCGGGGCGCGGCGGGCCGACGCCGATCGGGGTGCCGGCAGCCGGCGGCGGTCCACCTTGCCCGCCGCCGTGCGGGGCAACCGGCCGGGCATCGACTCGAAGGAGACGAGCACCATCGCCGTGCCGAACCGCCGGCGCAGGTGCGTCCGCCACTCACCCGCCCCGGAGAGCGGGCCGCCGTCGGGACCGCGACGCGGTACGACGTACGCGGCGAGCCGGACCACCAGGCCGTCCCGGTCGGTCACCGGCACCACGACGCACTCCGCCACCCCGTCGTGCGCGACCAGCGCCGCCTCGACGTCGGTCAGCTCGACCCGGGTTCCGAGGAGTTTGACCTGCTGGTCGCGGCGCCCGCGGAACTCCAGCAGGCCGTCCCACCGCCGCCGCGCGAGGTCACCGGTGTGGTACCACCGCAGGCCCGTCCCGTCGTCCGGGTGGCCGGCGGGGGCCCGGAAGGCGGACCCGGTGCCGCCACCGCCGACGTAGCCGTCGCAGACGTGCCGGCTGCGCACCACGATCTCGCCGGTGACCCCGGTCGGGCAGGGCCGGCCCGCCTCGTCGAGGACCAGGACCTGCCGTCCGGGGATGGGACGTCCGATCGGCACGGTCGCCGGCACCGGGCCGGTGATGTCGTGCCAGGTGGCCGCGATCGTCTCGGTCGGGCCGTAGATGTTGGCCAGCCGGGTGTCCGGCAGTGCCCGGCGGAACCCGTCGACGAGCGGACCCGACAGTGCCTCGCCCATGAGCACCAGCCGGGACAGGCCGGTGGGCCGGTCGGCCGGCTCCCGGGCCGCGATGACGGCCAGCAGCTCCCGGGCGAAGCTCGGAACGGTCTGCAGGAAGGTGATCCGCTCCCGCACCAGCCAGTCGGCCAGCTTCTCGGGGTGCACGCGGATCCGGTCCGGCACCGGGTGCAGGGTGCCGCCGCCGACCAGCGTGGCGAACACCTCGCAGATGCTCGGGTCGTGCTCGGGGGTGACCCACTGGGCCACGCGGGCGCCGGGGGCCAACTCCAGCGCCTCGGCCATCCACCCGACGAACTGGGCGAGCGCGCGGTGGGGTTGGGCGATGCCCTTGGGCCGTCCGGTCGAGCCCGAGGTGTAGGCGATGTAGGCGGTCCGGGAGCCCGGGTCGTGCACCGCCGGCACGCTCGCCCCGCCCGGTGCCGGCCCGGGCGCGGTCACGTCGATCACCCGGCCGTCGAGGTCGTCGCGGAACCAGCGGGTCAGTTCGTCAGCCGGGTCCTCGCCGACCCGTAGCAGGCAGGCCGGGCGCAGCTCGGCGAGCACCGCCCGGCCCCGCTCGCCCGCGTCGCCGGCGCCGAACCACACCAGGTGGCCGCCGGCGCGCAGGACGCCCAGCGACGCGGCGAGCTGCCACGGACCGGGCTCCATCCGGACCGCGACCGGTGCGCCGTCGACGGGCAACCTGCTCAGGTACGCGGCCAGGGCCGCCGACCGGCGCTCCAGCTCGTCGTACGTCCAGCGGTCGTTTCCCCCGGCCACCGCGATCGCCTGCGGCATCCGACCGGCGTGCCGGGTGACGCTCTCGTACACCGGTGGGGGTTCGGCGTCCCGGGTCTGCGGCACCGGGTCGAGCGCCGCCGGCTCGTCCAGCGGCAGCCGGTCCACCCGCGTGTCCGGGGCCGCCAGCGCGGCCGACAGCAGGGTGCGGACCTGCCCGAGCACACCCACCGCCGAGACCGCCTCGAACCGGTCCCCCCGGTAGGTCAGGGTGCCGGACACCGTCGGCCAGGTACGGCGGACGGTGACCACCAGATCCGCGACGGTCGGCCCGCCGTCGAGGACGTCCGCCAGGTGTGTCCCGGCACCGGCCAGCCGCAGGTCGGCCTCCGGCCCGGGAACGGCCAGCACGACGTCGCAGAACGGCACCCGGCCCCGGTCCCGCTCAACGGGCAGCTCCCCGACCAGCCGCGCGAACGGCAGGTCGCGGTGTGCGGTGGCGGCCCGGACCACGGCCGCGGCGCGGCCCACCGCCTCGGTGAAGGTGGGGGCGCCGCCGAGGTCGGTGCAGAGCACCACCAGGTTGTCACAGGGGCCGACGAGACCGGTGAACCCCGGCGGGAGCACCGGAACGGGCAGCACCACGCTGATCCGGTCGTCGTCGCCGTACCGGTGCAGGACGGCCTGGAGCGCGGCCAGCAGGACCACCGTCGGGCTGGTCCGTCGGGCCCGGCAGAACGCGGCGAGTCGGCCGGCCAACCCGGTGCCCCAGTCGAACGGGTGCACGCCGGCGGTGGCCGACGGCCGGGTGCCGGGGTCGTGGTCGACGGGCAGCGGCACCGGCGGGGGCGCGGGGGTGAGGGCGTCGGTCCACCAGTCCAGCAACTGCCGGCCGGCCGGCCCGGCGACCAGGTCGCGCTGCCACCGGATGTAGTCGGCGTAGCGGGGCGCCGGTGGCAGCGCCGCCGGACCGGCGACGGCGGGCCGCACGACGGCGGCGTAGCAGACCGACAACTCGTCGACGAGGATGGAGACCGACCGGTCGTCGGCCACGGCGCGGTGCAACGCCAGCACCAGCCGGTACGCGGCCGCGCCGGTCCGTACCAGGGTCAGACGGGCCAGTGGACCATCGGTGGCGTGCTCCGGGGCGGCGGCCGCGGCGGCGCAGACCCGGTCGGCCGCGCGCTCGTTCCCGACGTCGGCCAGGTGGGTCAGGTCGACGTGGACGAAGGCGCGCTCGGGATCGACGGCGACCACCGGCACCGGACGGCCGTCCACCTCGGCCAGTCGGGTCCGCAGCACCTCGTGCCGATCCAACACCGCGCGCCACGCGATGCGCAGCGCCGGCACGTCGACCGGTCCGTCGATCTGCCAGCTGCGCACGATCCGGTGCACCCCCCGGTACGGGGCGAGGCGTTCCAGCAGCCACACGCCGTCCTGCGCCCAGGACGTGCCGACGAGGTCGGCACCCGTCTCGGACGTACCGGCCAGCGCAGTGTCTCTGCTCATTGCCACGGTCGAATCGTGGCACGCGGCAATGGGCGGGTCTTCTCAACAATTGCGATCCCGAAAATCGAGCACATCCGATTGCGGGACGGGATTCCGCCGCGTCGACCGACCGGGGTGACGCCGCCACGGGCCGCGTGCGCAGCCGCGCAATCGCAAGGATGCGCGCGCCCACCGGCCGCACCGATCATGGGATGCGCGGTACGCCGTGCCTGCTGCAGCCCGGCGTGTGGCCAGCCGGCCACGCGTACCGCACCTCGCCACGAAGGGAGCATTGCGAATGACGGATATCGATCAGGACGGCGCGCGTCAGTCAGCGGTCGAAAAGCGTGTCGAGGCGATCTGGCGCGAGGTTCTGCACATGCCGCAGGATCGACCCGACGCGACATTCTTCGAATTGCAGGGACAGTCCATCTCGGCGGTTCGCATCATCACGCGCATCGAGGACGAGCTCGGCGCGGTGGTGGACGTCGGGCTGCTCTTCGAGGACCCGGACCTGGCGACCTTCACGGCGGCGGTCGTGGCCGCCGTCGGGCAGACGGCGGACGCGCAGGCGGCCAACCCGGCCTGACCGGCACGAGATCGGACCTCGCGGACCCACCTCCGGGTGGGTCCGCTTCGTCGTGCCCGGTCCCGCCCTCCCGGGCGATCATCCGGCGCCGCCGGCGGGCGCCCCACGACGCGACCCCGGGCCCACCGGCCCGGGGTCGCGTACGGAGGGTTCAGCGGCGCTGGGCGATGGTGAGCCCGTCCGCGATCGGCAGCATGACCGTCTCGAAGCGGTCGTCGGCGGCCAGCGTCGCGTTGAACGCGCGCAACGTCTGCGCGGCGCGGCGAGGCAGGCCGGGCTCGGCCAGCTCCGGATCCAGGACGTACCCGTCGAGCAGGACGTTGTCCGCCAGCAGCAGGCCGCCGGGGCGCAGCAGCGGCACCACGGCCTCGTAGTAGGTGGGGTAGTTCATCTTGTCGGCGTCGATGAAGACCAGGTCGACGACCGTGTCGGCGGCCATCGACCGCAGCGTGCGGGCCGCCGAGCCGAGCCGGAACTCGATCCGGTCGGCCACCCCGGCCCGCTCCCAGGAGGCGCGGGCGATGTCGATCCACCGGTCCGTGACGTCGCAGGTCACCACCCGCGCGCCCGGGGCGAGCCCGCGGGCGATGGCCAGCGCCGACAGCCCGGTGAACGTCCCGATGTCCACCGCCGTACGCGCCCCGACGAGGCGGGTGAGGATGGTCAGCAGCGCGGCCTGCTCGACCGGCACCATCATCCCCGCCGCCTCGCCCACCCCGCGGGTCGAGTCGACCAGCCCGCTCAACGCGGGGTCCGGCGGCGAGCTGGACCGGACCAGATAGTCCCGGACCGCCTGGTTGACCGGCACGTGCTTGACCTCAGCGAACCCGGCGCCGGTCACACGTACCTCCTCGACGGGCCGTCCGCGGTGACCCGCATCGGCAGGCCGCCCCGGATCCGCAGCGACAGCATCGGCTCCGGGACGATCCGGTGCGCGGGATCGGCGGTGAGCCGCAGCTCCCGGATGACCATGGCGACCACGAAGGTGGCCTCCATCAGCCCCAGGTTGTTGCCGACGCAGAACCGGGGGCCCGCGCCGAACGGCACGTACGCGTACCGGGGCCGGCCCCCGGAGCGGGACGGGTCGAACCGGTCCGGGTCGAAGCGTTCCGGGTCGTCCCAGAAATCCGGATGGCGGTGCAGGGTGTACGGGCAGATCAGCACGTCCGCGCCGGCCGGCACGTGGTACCCGCCGATCTCGTCCGGCCCCTGCGCGATGCGCGAGAGCATCCACACCGGCGGGTACAGCCGCATCGCCTCGTTGACCACCTGGGCGATGAACCGCAGCCCGGCGAGATCGTCGTACACGGGCAGCCGGTCGCCGAGCACCTCCACCGCCTCGGCGTGGACCCGTTCCCGTACCTGCGGGTGCTGGTCGAGCAGATGGAAGGTCCAGCCCAGCGTGCTGGCCGTCGTCTCGTGCCCGGCCAGCAGCAGGGTGACCAACTCGTCGCGCATCCGCAGCCGGCCGACCTGTGGGTCGGCCTCCTGCCGGGTCGAGACGATCAACCTGGTCAGCGCGTCGTCACCCTCCTCGCCGCGGGCCCGCCGCTCGGCCACGAGGGCGTCGACGATCCGCTGCAACTCCCGGCGGGCGCGCCGGAAGCGCAACTGGTGCGGCAGCGGCAGCCAGGTCGGCACCGAACCCATCGTGACCATCTCGAACATGGCCTGGTCCTGCATGATCTCGAAGTTGTGCCCCACCGAGCTGTGCCCGCTGAGGTCGCTGTCGAGCAGGGTGCGGCCCAGCACCCCGAGGGTGAGCCCGGTCATCTCCCGGACGATGTCGACGGGGGCGCCGTCGCGGTGCTCGCGCAGCCGGTCGACCAACCGGGCGGCCTCCTCGACCACCACGCCGGCCTGCGCGGCGATCCGCTTGGCCTGGAACGCCGGCTGGATCACCCGGCGCTGCTTGCGCCACAGCTCACCCTCGCTGGTGAGCAGGCCGTCGCCGAGGGCCCGACGGGCCTGGGCCAGCCCGACCCCCTTGTGGAAGTTCTGGCTGTTGTCGGCCAGTACGTGCTTCGCGTGGTCGGGGTGGTTGAAGAAGTAGAGCGTCTTGAAGCTGGGCCCGAGCCGGACGGCGTCACCATAGCTCGCCGCCGTGCGCATGAGGCCCAGCCGGTCCCGGCCGAGCTGCCAGAGCGTCCGGAGCATCGCCGGCCCGGTCGGACCCACCGGCACCTGACGGATCTCCGTGGTGGTCATCCCGTCACCCCGCCCCGGGCCGTGGCGTGCCACGCCGGCACACCGTCGGCGAGGTCGACCCCGTCCGGGTTGAGCTGCCGGAACCGGCCGTGCACGAACAGCACCCCGTCGGTCTGCGGCTCACGGCGCACCGACAGGAGGCTCCCGACGAAGATGGTGTGGTCGCCACCCTCGTAGGACCGCCACAGTTGGCACTCGAAGTGCGCCAGCGCCCCGGTGATCAGTGGTGCGCCGGTGAGCCGGCCGGCGACCCAGTCGACCGCGTCGAACTGGGCGGCCCCCAGCGGGCGGCGCCGGTTCGCGAAGTGCCGGGCCACCGGCTCCTGATGCGCGGCCAGTACGGAGACCCCGAACTGGCCGCGCTCCAGGAGACTGCCGTGCATGATCGCCTGCTGGTCGACGCAGACCAGCACCAGGGGCGGGTCGAGGGACACCGACGTGAACGAGTTCGCCGTCATCCCGTGTGGACAATCGCCGCCCACCGTCACCACGGTCACGCCCGTGGCGAACGAGCCGAACGCTCGGCGCAGCTGGACGGGGTCGGACGGCTCGACGGCGGACTCTGACTGGACGTTCACGTGTACCTCCCGTGTGTCGCTACGCCACCCGTGCCCGGTAGGGCCCCAGGGCCCGGGCCAACGACTCCGGGACCCGGGCAGGGCTGGTGCGGTTGTTCGGCCCGCGCATACAGGCCACCCGTTGACGGCCACGGGCGACCAGCACCTCGTCGTCAGGGTGCAGCCGGACGTAGTCGAAGCCGAATTCGATCTGCGTCTGCGTCAGCTCGACCAACCGCATCCGGATGGCCAGCTGGTCGAAGGCGGTGATCTCCGCGAAGAACTCGCAGTCCACCCTCAACGTGAACAGCTTCAGGTCGCCGCGCAGGTCGGCGAGGATGTCGTTCGCCTTGTCGTGCAGGAACATCTCCCGGCACCGCCCCTGCCAGCGCAGGTAGTTGACGTAGTAGACGTTCCCGACGAGGTTGGTCTCCTCGAACCCCACGGTGTGCCGGTACTCGTAGTAGTCCTCCATCTCACGACCAGCCGTCGGTGAGGACGCCCAGGATGACCGGCACGGCGTCGTCTCCCACGGTGGTGGCGAGGGTGGCCACCCGCACCGGACCGGAGGCGAAGACCAGCCACCCGTCGCGTCGTACCGGGGTCAGCGCCACCGGCGCGTGCTCCGGCAGGCCGATCTGACCCAGGCAGGCCAGGACCGCCTCGATCCGGGCGCCGGCGCTGTCGCGGTCCTCGCCGGGACCGTCGACCAACTGGTCGAGCAGCGTCGCGTGCCGGCCCAGGACCGCCGACCACTCGTCCGCGGCCCGCGACGGCACCGGCCGCACGTCGGCACCGACCTGGGCGAAGGCCGCCACGGCGAGGCGGAGGCCGGCACCGTGGCTGACCGCCACCGACCGCTCACCGACCTTCTCCGGACGCCCGTCGCCGTCGTGGCGCAGCGACACGGCGTGCCCGAGGGCGCGACCGACCGCCAGGGCGTCCGGGTCGTCGGCGGTTCCGTCCGGTTCGACGGCGACCGCCACGGTGGCGCCGATCAGGTCGCCCAGGGTCCGCTCCAGGTAGGAGCCGAGCAGCGGCGCCACCCACGGACCCCGGCCGTCCTTCTTGCGGACGGCCCGCAGGTGCAGACCCTCCCACCGCTCGACGACCTCGCCGGTGCCGTTTCGCAACGCGATGTCGTAGACGTAGGTGTCACCGTCGCGCTCCCGCTCGGTGGCGCAGTAGCGCAGCGGCCCGTCGGTGCCCAGCCGTGGCCCGGCCGGGTACAGCCGCTCGATGGCCACCGGCAGCAGCGTGGCGTCCGGAACGCAGACCTGGTTGCCGTGCATCAGCGCGTCCCGGACCCCCGGGTCGCCGAGCAGCAGGGTGCCCGGCAGGTACGCGCTGAACCAGTCCGTGTCGGGCACGGCCGCCACGTCGGCGTCGACGTCGCGGGCCGCGGCCCGGTGGAAGCCGCGCAGCCGCTGGAAGCGCGCCCCCTGGAAGAGGGTGCCGCCGTACAGGTCCCGGGCCGGGTCGAGCGGCACCGGCGGCAGGTCGTCGGCGACCTGCTCCGGCGGGCCGGCCGGCGCCGGTGCCTCGACGAAGCGCAGCACCGCCTCGAAGTGGTCGGCGGCGAACCCGGTGTCCGCGGCGCGGATCACCGCCCGTACGGTGTCGTCGCTGGTGACCAGTGCCGCGATCCGGATGGTGGTGCTGCTCAGCGGCGGCACCACGATCGGTCGGGCGAAGCGGGCCTGCTCGATGACGGGTGTCTCGTCGCGACCGGTGACGGCCATGGCCGCCTGCGCCATCGCCTCCATGCCGAAGACCGCCGGGAACAGCAGGTTGCCGTCGAGGAGGTGGTCGGGCAGGTAGAGGTCGCTACCGGCGGTCAGTTCGACGTCGGTGACCAGCTCCACACCGTGGTAGCGGACCTGGGGCCGGTCGACGAAGCGCAGCAGGGGCAGCTCCGGCTCCTCGAAGCGCAGCGTGTCGAGACCGTCGGCCCGGCCGCTGGCCACCACCACCGGTGGGGTGTCCGGGTCGGTGACCAGTCGACGCAGCATCGCCACGCCCTCGTCGGGGGTGATCGGCGTGATGCCGTCGCGGGTCAACGACTCGACGACGGACAGCCGCTCCCCCATGCCGACGCCCGACCAGACCGACCACTCCAGACAGATGGACCGGCAGTTCGGGTGGGCGTCGGCGAAACGGCGGGTCTGCTCGGCGAGCCGGTCGTTGGCCGTGGCGTAGTGCGCCTCGCCCCGCAACCCGGCCCGGCCGATGATGCTGCCGAAGGTGACCAGCAGCTTCAGCCTCTCCGGCTCGATGGCGTCCAGGACGGCGGCGAGCCCGCCGACCTTGGGTGCCAGCGCACCGTGGAAGGCGTCCATGGTCAGCGAGGTGAGCGCCGCCGGCTCGTTGCGCCCGGCGCCGTGCAGCACACCGGTGACCGGGCCGAGCTGACGCTGGGCCTCGTCCACGGCGGCCTGGACCGCGAGCGGATCGGTCACGTCGGCCTGGAAGTACGCGGCCTCGACGCCGGCGGCGGCGAAGCGTTCCAGGTTGGCCGACAGCTCCGCGTCGCCGGCGAGGTCGGAGCGGCCCAGGACCGCCAGCTTGGCTCCGGCGTCGACGGCGAGGGCGAGCGCGCACTCGGCGGTGATGCCCTTGCCGCCGCCGGTGACCAGCAGCACGTCACCCTCGGTGAGCGGGGCGTCGGTGCGGGCCGGAGCGATCGGCAGGGCCCGCAGGACCTGCTCCCGACGTACGCCCGAAGGGTCGTAGTGGACCTCTCGGTAGCCCTCGGTCGCCGCGACCTCGGCCAGCACCCGCTCGGCGGCGTCGAGCCCCGCCGGCAGCTGCACCACCGTGGTCCGGATCCGGGGTGCCTCCAGCCGCAGGGTGCGAGCCAGGCCGCTGGCACCGAGGCCGTGCTGCACCACGACGAAGCGGTCGCCCGCCCCGTCGGCCAGGATCACCTGTGCCCCCTGCAGAGCCGTGTTGAGCTGCTCCGCGGTGCAGTCGGCCGGCAGCCACACCAGGACGCCACCGCCCACGCCGCCGGTGGCCAGCGCCTGGCGGACCTGCTCGGCGCGCGGGTCGGTGTGCCCGCCGAACAGCTGCCACGTCCCGGCCGGCTCGGCCGGACCGGGGGTCGGCGCGGGTGTCTCGGCCAGGTCGACCGCGAAGGCCCGGATGAAGGTGTCCACGCCGGCCACGGACACCGGCTGCGCCAGGTCCTCCATCAGGCCGGTGCCGATCAGGGTGTCCAGCGCCTCGGCGACCTCCCGCACGGTCGCGGTGGCGACGTTGGTGGGCAGCCGGGATGGGGGCACGCCGAGGCGTTCCGCGGCCTGGTTGACCACCTGACTGACCGTGATCGAGCTGAGGTGCAGGTCGTCGAGGAGTCGGCTGTCCTCGCGGACCATGTCCAGCGGCAGCTCGGCCCGCTCGGCCACGAGCTGGCGCAGCGTCATCGCCGCCGACTCACCGGTGGGCGCGTCACCGGCCGCCGGGGCGGCCTCGACGGCCCGCTGCTGCGACTCGGGCAGCGTCACCTCGGGCACCGTCTCGCAGGGGCTGGTGAAGAAGGTGAACTCGTCGGTGTCCTTCAACGGTCGGATCAGCCGGCCGTCGAAGAGCTGCGGGTGCACCCGAGCGGCCCCGACGACGTACGTCGCCGCGGCCACCCGCAGCACGCTGGCGACCGTCTCGTCGTCGGTGTCGAACGCCACCGTCGGCACCGACACGTCGCCGCGGGCCAGGTCGGACAGGATGCGTCCGGGCCCGACCTCGACGAGCAGATCCACCTCCTTCGCCGCCAGCGCGACGGCCTGCGTGAACAGCACCGGATCGGTGATCTGGTCACGCAGCAGGGCGGCGACGTCGGTGTCCGGCGGCAGTTCGGCGCCGGTCACGGTGGAGATCACCTGCCGGTTCGGCGGGTTGAAGCGCTCACCGGCGAGGTACCCGCCGAACGCCTCGGCCGCCTCGGCGACCAGCGGCGAGTGGAAGGCGTGCGAGACCCGCAGTCGCTTTCCGGCGACACCGGCCGCCTCGGCGCGCTCCAGCACCCGCTCGACCGCGTCGACCGGACCGGAGACGACGGTCTGCCGCTGGCTGTTGTAGCCGCCGATGACCACCGGGTCCTCGCCGAGAAGTCGGCGTACGGTCTCCGGGTCGGCCGGAATCCCGGCCATCGTCCCGTCGGGCCGGCCGTGCTCGGCCATGGTCCGGCCCCGCGTGGCGGCCATCCGCAGCACCGACGCCAGGTCCATCACCCCGGCCCAGTGCAGAGCGGTGAGTTCACCGAGGCTGTGCCCGACCGCCACGTCGGCCTCGATGCCGAGCGCGGAGAGCACGCTGAGCCCGGCCACCGACCCGGTGACGATGCGGGGCTGGGCGACCTCGGTGGCCACCACGTCACCGGTGGGCAGCGCCGCCTCGGTGACGATCCGGTCGGCCTGGGTGAACCGGCGCCGCAGCGCCTGCGCCGGCCGTCCACGACCGGTGCCCTGCCCGGGAAAGAGGAAGCCGACCCGGGCGGTGCCCCGGGCATGGCCGAGGAAGGCCCGTCCGTCCACGGCGTACAGCCGGGTCTCCCCGGCCTGCGGGGCGGCGTGCACCCTGAGCAGCTGGCGTTCGGCGTCCTCCGGCGAGCGGGCCACCACGGCGGCCCGGTACGGCCGGTCGCCCAGCTCCCGGTAGAGGCCGGCGGCCAGGTCACCGAGTTGCGCGTAGGAGAGCCTGATCACCTGCGCGGCGAGGGTGCCGATCCGCTCGGCCAGCTCGGCCGGGGTGTCGGCGTCCAGCGCGAGCAGTTCCACGTTCTGCGTCCGGGATGCCATCGTGCGGGTCCGGGCGTCCGGGGAGCGGCGGGCGTTGTCCTCGCCCTGCAGGACCAGGTGGGTGTTGATCCCACCGAACCCCATGGCGGTGATCCCGGCGCGCAGCGGCGCGTCGGCCGGCCACGGCTCGGCGGCGGGGAGCACCCGCAGCGTCGCGTCGGCCGAGGTGAGCACGTCATGTGGGTCCTCGCACCCGACGGCCGGCGGCAGCACCTGGTGATGCACCGCGAGGACGGCCTTCAGCAGGCCGGCGACGCCGGCGGCGGCCTTGGTGTGCCCGATCATCGCCTTGATCGAGCTGATCGCGGCCGGTGTGCCGTTGGCGCCGGCGGCCCGGCGGGCTGCCGTCAACGCCCGCAGTTCCGTGGCGTCGCCCACCTCGGTGCCGGTGCCGTGCCCCTCGAACAGGGCGACGGTCTCGATGCCGAAGCCGGCACGCTCGTACGCCCGGCGCAACGCCAGCCGGTAGCCGTCCTCCTCCGGGCGGGTGATGCCGCCCTTGCCGTCGGAGGACACGCCCCAGCCGGCGATCGACGCGTAGATCCGTCGGCCCTGCGCCACCGCGTCCTCGTGTCGCATCAGGACGACCATGCCGCAGCCCTCGCCCGGCCAGAAGCCGTTCGAGCCCCGGTCGTAGACCTTCATCTCGCCGCGGGCCAGCGCGCCGGTCTTGGCGAAGCCGATGATCTCGAACGGGTCGATCGACAGGTCGACCCCGCCCGCGACGGCGACGTCCAGTTCGCCGTCGGCCAGGCCTCGGCAGGCGGTCAGCACCGACAGCAGCGAGGAGGAGCAGGCGCCGTCGACGGTGTAGCCGCCGCCCTTGAGGTCGAAGTAGTTGCAGATCCGACCGGCGATGGTGTTGGACAGGCCGCCGGCCAGGGTGTCCTCGTCGATCTCCGGGAACGGCGCCTTGTAGCGGCCCTCCAGGGTGCCGAGGAAGTCGGCGAGCTGGTCGTCGTCCCAGCCCTGCTCGCGCAGGGCCGCGCCGACGGTCCGCCGGACGTACGGCCAGCGCAGCCGCAGCACGTTGGCGCGGGCGAACTCACCGGTGAGGGTGTTGCCCACCACCACGCCGGTCCGCTCGCGGGGCAGGTTCTCCCCCATCGGGAAGCCGGCGTCACCGAGGGCGGAGGCGGCCACGTCGAGGGCCAGCCAGTGGGTGAGGTCGGTGGACCGGTACGTGCTGCCGGCGATGCGGAACTTCACCCGGTCGAACTCGTACCCTTCGATGACGGCGGCGTTGCGGGCGTAGAACCGGTCCGGGGCGCTGCGGTCGGCGTCCCAGTAGTCGGCCAGTCGCATCCGCTCGTCCGGCAGGCGGCGGAAGGCCCGCCGTCCGGTGACCGCGTTCTCCCACAGTTCCCCGGGGGACGCGGCGTCGGGATATCGGCACGCCAGGCCGACGACGGCGATCCTGCTCATGCCGGTACCGCCTCCTTGTGCGAGTTCGGCTCCGCGGCGACGAGGGGCCCGGTGCCGGTGGAGATCGAGGCGGGCAGGCCGCCCGCGGTGCCCCCGCCGTCGGCGGCCTCCCGCTGCAAGCGGACCTTGTTGGAGATGTGCAGGGCCCACAGGTACAGGCCGCGGATGAGGCAGACCGTGGCGGTGGCGAAGAAGAGCCCGTACGCGATGCCCGCGCCGGTGATCAGCCCGTAGACGGTGGCCACGCCGGCGCCGAAGGCGACCTGCGAGGCGGGGCTGGACGGGCTGGTGCCCGGGTCGGTGATCATGTAGTTCGTGAACAGCACGAACGCCACGCTGGTCATCATGCCCAGGGCGCCCAGGATGGCGGTGTCGAGGATGAGCCCGCGTACCACGGCCTGCAGTGCGAACGCGGACAGCCAGCCGAGGATCAGCCACATCCGGTTGGTGAGCTTCGCGTTGAGCATGGTCCCGGCGGTGATGATGATCGCCGGGATCAGCCAGTCGCCGATCGCGGTGGTGTGCTCGGTGAAGTGGTACGGCGGGGCGATGCTGGCCCAGGGGAACAGGATCAGGATGACCGCGATACCGAAGTTGGACGGGTTCATGTAGTGCCGCAGCCGGCCCCGGACGGGTGCCCGCAGGATCCACTTCGCGGCGATCGCGACGGTGACCCCGAACATCATCACCCAGACCCGGTCGTTGACGTAGGTCAGCATGTTCACGGCCAGCGAGGTGATGTGCGCGGGGAGGAGGAACTCCATGAACCCGCGCTTGCCGCCGCCGAGGAAGCGCGGGGCGCGACCCTCGGCCCGGGCGCCGATGGCCTCGAGCACGATCTCGACGGTGTACCCGGTGGCGAGTGCGATGAAGGGCCACAGCCAGGGCTGCTCGAAGCCGAGATAGGTGTAACCGACGATGTTGAAGATCGTGATCGACATGGCGAAACGCCGTAGAGCAGTCGTGATCTTGGCGTCGTGCCGGATGGGGTTGGTCGTGGTCTCGGCCATGTCCGTTACCTCTCGTTGGCCTGCGAGCCGAGCTGCACGTCGTGCCAACCCGGGGTCAGCTGAAGGTCCTGCTTGCGAATCTGTCCGGTGCGGTCGCGCCAACAGAGGCTGACCTTCACCGGGCCGGTGACGTTGGCGCCCAGCCCGATGTGCACCTCGTTGCTGCGCTTGCCGGAGTGCCCGCCGCCACCGTCCACCTTGGAGACCAGCGTGCGGCCGTCGGGCGTGGTGACGGCGACCTGGGCGCCGACGGCGGGCGAGCCGCGGCCGGCCGGGTCGGCGGACTGGTGGGTCAGACGCAGGCCGAGGAAGGCCCCCGCGGTCGGACTGGTGTTGCGGTAGAAGATCGGCTCCGCCCACTGTCGGGCGACGGCGAGGTCGAGCCGGCCGTCACCGTCGGAGTCGCCGGTGGCCAGCCCCCGGGTGGGTACGGGGATGTCCAGCCCGATCTCGGGCGCGATGTTGACGTACCGGCCGTCCTCACCCCGGACGAACAGGTGCAGCCGCTGGTTGCCGCCAACGTCGTCGCCGGCGCGCACGTTCGGCCACCAGGCCGGGTTGTGGACCAGGGTGTCGTTGGTGGTGGCCAGCTCCTGGAGCTGGGGCCAACGGTTGACCTCACCCCGGACGAAGCCGGTGGCCTGGGCGATGGCGAGCCGGCCGCCGTTGTCGAAGTCGGCCATCTTGACGTCCCAACCCCAGCCCGACCAGGCCAGGCCCAGATCCGCGCTGCGGTCGTCGAACGGAGCGTCACCGCCGCTGAAACTGGTCTTGACCTCACCCTGGTTCTTCGCGGCGTTGATGAACGCGTAGTTGCTCTCGTGGATGCCGAACGGGGTGGTGATGTTGCTGACGAACAGGTCGTACAGCCCGTCGCCGTCGATGTCACCGAAGTCGGCGCCCATCCCCTTGAAGGAGTCCTTGCCGAGCACCTTGGACTTCGGGACGGTCGGGCCGCGAACCCCGTCGACCAGGACGAACTCGATGTTGCCGGGGGTGGAGCGGTTGTAGAGCAGCCGGTCCGGGCCGAAGTCGTGGGCCAGGTACAGCTCGGGCAGCAGGTCGCCGTCGATGTCGGCGGCCGACGCGCCGAGGGCCCAGCCCTTGGAGACGTCCCGGGGGATCACGTTGTTGACCCGCTGGAAGGTGGCGGTCGGCTCGGCGCCGGCGGCGCCGCCGGTCCACCGGAAGACGTAGTCCTCGCCACCGTTGATGCCGTTGGACATCGAGTCGTTCATCTCCACCCCGCCGTCGACCGTGTCGTCGAGGACCGGGCTGTGCGGGAAGTAGTTGCCGATGTAGATGTCGACGTGGCCGTCCCCGTCGAAGTCGTCGACCGCGACCGCGTTGGTGTTCCACAGTGGTCCGCTGTACTCGCCGGCGCCGACGCCGGGCACCAGCTCGACGGCACGGAAGGCGGTGTTGCCGAGGGCGAGGGCCCCGCCCCGGGCGAGGAAGAGGATCGGCGTACGGCCCCAGTAGTAGACCAGCAGGTCCATCCGGCCGTCCTCGTTGAAGTCACCCGGTGCGCAGCCCATCGGCGCGGTGATCCGACTGATCGGCAGTGGCGTGGGGTCCAGCGCGAACGGCTGGTACCGCTGCTCACCCCTGCCCGGTGTCGGCGTGACGATGCTCTGGTCGGTGCGGGGATCGGTGACGCAGAGGTCGTTGGCCAGGCCGTCGCCGTCCAGGTCGTTCATGGCGATGCCGGCACCTACGGAGGAGATCCAGGCGTCGATGTTGGTGTAGGCCTTGTTGACCTTCCGGACGGACTGCTGGACAGCCCCGGAGGGCAGGGCGATTCCCATGGGCTCGAACGCGTACCGGGACGCCAGCCCTGTCCGCTCCGCCGCGGAGGCGCTGGGCAACCGGACGGCGAAGAACATCCCGACCACGAGTGCGAGGCCGATGAACCCGGCGAGCTGCCGGCGCAGCAAGCCAAACGTCGCTGACATGAACTCAAGACCTCCCGTTTGTGACGGACTCGTCGGAGCGACCCACCGCGCGTCGCGGTGGCGTACCGGCCCGGGCCGGTCGGATCGCGGGCCGCGCCCGGCACCTGCGGTGTCGCCGGCCGGCCCGGCCCCGACCGGAGGCGGTCGACAGGCGACCGGTCCGGCGGCCGGGACGACCCGGACGAGGTTCGGTGCTGCCGCCCGCCCTGCGGGGGACGTGTCAGCAGATCCTCACAGGACGCCCGAACCCGGGCTACTCGAAAATTGCTGAGCATTGTCGTACATCGAATTGATGACACATCTAGATAATGCGTCCCAGGGACGGGACTCAGTTTTCGATAAAGACTCGCCAGATCACCGCGACGACTATGTGGAATTACTCCACAACAGCCCTGTCGAAATGCCGACGGATGTTCGTGCGCCAAATCTCGTACGGCGGGACCGGCCCCCCGGAGTCGGCCCCCGGAGCGGTGCCGTCGGCCAGCGCGACGGCAGCCGACACGGACAGGTCGGTCAGCGCGGCGGCGGCCACCGCCGAGTGCGGGGGCACGAAGCCCGCGTGCACCCGAGCCCGCATGGCGAACACACTGCCCAGCGCCAGCTCCGGCGCGTGCCGGCCGGCTCGGCGGCGCAGGGCCGCGAGGTCGTCCGCACCGCACCCACCGGCGAAGGTGGCGGCCAAACCGACACCGCTGAACAGGTCCGCCTGCCGTTGCGGGGCGAAGCGACGCACGGCGGCGTCCACGTCCTCCACCCGGGCGCCGTGGATGAACCACAGTGCCCGGCCGATCCCCTGGTCCACCGCACGGCCGAAGTAGTCCGGCCTCCCCTGCCAGGCGTACGGCGCGGGCACCCGCTGCTGGTCGACCCACGTGCCGACGTCGAAGTAGGCCAGGTCGAAGCCGTAGCCGTCCACCGCCAACCAGGTCATCGTCGGATGGAACGGGCCCGGCTCCAGGTCGGGCACCACCTTGCGCCACAACGGTCGGGGCAGCCGCGCCATCGCGAAGCCGATCCCGATGTAGGCCAGGAAGAGGTGTGGCGCACCCGGGCCGAGCAGCAGCTCACGGGTGCGTCGTCGGCGACCGGCGCCCATCGCGTCCAGCACGGTGAAGGCCATCGTGACGCCCTCGTACGCGAAGCCACGCATGCCGTCGTCGACCAGCTCGACCCGGTCGCGCACCTCGGTGAGGTCGCGGGCGTCGATGCCCCACTCGAAGCCGCACACGACGGCCCGGGGAATCGCCTCCAGCCGCGCGGTGGCGGGCGACGCCGGCCCGGGGAAGCCTCGGCGGGCGAAGCTGACCTCACTCAACGCCGGTGCCAGCGCGAGCCTGCGCAACGAGCCCAGAACGGTGGACATGTTTTCCTCCCGGACAGCGACGGACAGGACGGACGCCCGCCGCCGGCGGGCTGCCGACGGCGGGCACGGGTCACGACGGGCGCGGTGGCACGACCGGATCGAGCGGCACCCAGGCCGCCGCCCGGCGTGCCGCCGCCATGCTGGCCCAGGCCGTCAACTCGATCAGGGCACGATCGTCCGCCCCGCCGGCACGCACGGCGGCCACCACCTCGTCGTCGACCTGGTAGGCCGCGAACGCGGTGAGCAGCGCCAGCCGGCCGGCGGGGCGGTCGGCGGCGGGCAGGTCACCCACCGCGTCGCCGACCCAGGCCCGGCTGAGCCCCGTCGGGCGGCCATCCCAGGCGTCGAGCCGGGAGGCGACCAGGTCCCGTACCGACTCCGGCACCGAGCGGCGCCCGGCGGCGTCGACGGCCGCGGCGCCACGGGCGAGCGCGTCGGCCAGGATCGGGTTGCCGGCGGCCCAGGCGAGGTCCGGCGCGGGCGGCGCGGAGGGCAGCAGCTCCAGCGCGGCGCCCGCCGGCCGGTCGCCCCGCGCCCCTCGGGCCATCAACCGACCGAAGGTCCGGCGTACGCCGCCACGGATCGGCTCGGGCACGCCGGCGGGAATCGGCGAGGGTTCGAGGAAGATGTTCACCATCCGGTTGAGGTACTGGAAGACCAGTGCGACGCCGAGAAGTTCGACGGCCTCGTCGCGGGCGACCGGGGGCACGGCGTGCCGGGCCGACGTCCGGTCCGTCGCGGCCCGGGCCCAGTCGGCGACCCGCGCCAACCGGGTGTCGGCGGGCGCGTCGCTCGCCGGCCGGACCAGGCCGGCGAGCGTCGCCGAGTGCACCTCCACGCAGTACGGGCAGGAGTTGGCCGCCGAGACCGCGGCCGCCACCGTCTCCCGGGTGGCGCGGTCCAACCGCCCGGCGGCGACCAGCGTCTCGCGCAGCGTCATCCAGCATGCGGCCAGCACCTGCGGCGCGGGCGAGTGCAGGCTGACCGGCGGCGCGAGCATGCCGAAGTCGCGCTCCACCTGCTGGTAGACGCCGGCCACCAGGCCGTCCGCCCGCTCGACCCGCACCGGGGTGACCCGCCGCACGTGCCCCCGGGAGGGCCGCCGCGCCACTCGTGCGTACAGACCGGTCACCGCCGCCGCGCTCCGCTCACCAGCGGCAGCACAGCGTCGCGGCTGCTGGTGGCCCCGTCCGGCGCGGGCGCGCCGTAGCGGACGTCCACGCCGCGTGCGCGGGCTGCCTCGACGATGCCCGGCACGGCCCGCTCGGCCAGCGCGGCGATCGTCATCGCCGGATTCACCGTCAGTCCGCCCGGCACCGCGGAGCCGTCGGTGACGAAGATGCCGGGGTGGTCCCGCAACTCGTGCCGGTCGTCGAGCGCCGAGGTCGCCGGGTCGTCGCCGATCCGGCAGGAGGCCAACGGGTGCACGGTGTACGCCCCGACCACGTCGTTGGTCCACGGCATCACCCGCGCCAGGCCGTCGCGCTCCAGGATGTCGCGCACCTCGGCGTCGGACAGCGCCCACCCGCGCAGGGTGTTCTCGGTCGGCTCGTAGCGCAACGAGCCCCGGCCCAGCATCTGCTGCGACAGGCGCATCGAGTTGCCGCTGGACGGCGGCGGACCGAAGACACCCTCGTTGTCGTCCTCGCTCATCGTGAAGACGGTCAGCCACGACTGCCAGCGCCGCAGCAGCTCCTTCTTCTCGACGCCGAACCAGCTCGGGCCGACGGCGTCGGGCACCTGGGCGAGGATCGTGCCGAAGCCCGGCGGGAAGTAGAGCTGCTCCAGCGAGTACCGCTCGTACTCGGGCAGGGATCCGTCGAGCCGGTCCCAGGTGGCCACACAGGGGCCCTTGCCGATCTGGTACGCCTCGTACGGCACGCCGTCGGGCCGGCTCAGGCCGAGCACGTCACGGATGCGGTCCTCGTCGAAGATCGCGGTGTTGAGCCGTTCGCCGTTGCCGGAGAAGTACCGGCCGACGGCGTGCGGCATGGCGCCGAGGGTCGGTTCCGAGCGCTGGAGGATGACCGGCGTGGCCCCGGCACCGGCGGCCAGTACGACGATCTTCGCGTCGATCGTGCCGGCGCCCACCTCGACCCGGTAGTCGACGTCGTCGAGCACGGTGTAGTGCACCCGGTAGCCGCCGTCGTCGGTGCGGGACAGGTGCTGCACCTCGTGCAGCGGGCGGATCTGCGCGCCGTGCGCCAGCGCGGCCGGCAGGTAGTTGAGCAGCAGCGAGCGCTTGGCGTCGAACCGGCAGCCGGACATCATCCAGTTGCAGTTCGTGCATCTGGACGTGTCGACCGCCGCCGGCACCGCGTTCGCGGTCCGTCCGGCGTGGTCGCAGGCCGCACCGAACAGCCCGCCGGAGAACGGCACGGTGTCCCAGGCGGTCTGGGTGACGGGCAGTGCCTCGGCCACCCGGTCGTACCACGGTTCGAGCGTGTCCCGGGACACCGCCGCCGGCCACATCCGCCGGTTGAAGCGGCCCTTGCGGTCGAAGACGAAGCGGGGCGCGCGGGGCATCGCGGCGAAGTAGACCACGCTGCCACCACCGACGCAGTTGCCGCTGAGCACGCTCATCCCGTCGCCGATGACGAAGTCGAAGATCCGGGTCGACGACGAGCCGAACTTGAAGTCGTGCTGGAAGTCCTCGCCGGTCAGCCACGGCCCGCGCTCCAGCACGACGACCCGCGCGCCGCCCTCGGCGAGGTGGTACGCGGTGATCGCGCCGCCGAAGCCGCTGCCGATCACGAGGACGTCGGTGCTCTCGGAACTCGTCATGAAGGGCTCCCGGAGGGGGTCGTGTCGGGGTGCGGTCGGGCCAGCTGCCGGCCGTAGCTGTAGGTGTCGAACCGCCACAGCCCGTCGCTGTCCGGTGCTCGGAAGCCCATCGTGGTCAGGCCGACGTGTCCGGCGGCGAGCGCCTCGACGGTGCTGGTGTGCGACCCCGCGTCGAAGGCGATGGTGCAGAACATGGCGAGGCTGATCCAGGCGTCGCACTCCGGGTTGGCACGGTCGGTCAGCCGCTGCACCAGCAGCACTCGGTCCGGGTAGTGCAGCGAGACGAACGGCGGGACGTCGGCGTCCAGCTCGATACCGCTCTCGGCGGCGTACGCGCGGGCGTGCTCGTTGAGGCCGTCGGCCAGCATGTCCAACGCCGGGGCCATGCCACCCTCGGCGGAGCGGAGGACCTCCAGCGCGCCGGAGGCGACGGCGCCGCCGCCGCGTGAGACACCGGCGACGGCCCGGTCTCCCGGCCAGCGCCGCTCGCCGGGCAGAATCGTGTCGGCATACGCTTCCAGCGACATCGTCCGCGCCTGCTCTGTTTCGATTTCCCTGGGCACGGGCATCACCTCCGACGATCTCTCGAATTGACAGAAAACGCGTTGCACGGCTGTGGCCGCGCAATGTCCGGGTCGCCGGAAACCGTCCGCGACATTCCTCCGTCGTGACGCAATCCAATGGTGGCCGGGCACCGGCACGGACACATCTCGCGATTTGCTGTCCGCGTCCACAAAGAACGCAAGCGAGAGGACGTGGCGGGCGACCGGCTCGGGACGCGACGGGGCCGCCGCGCACCGCGCGGCCACCGGGGGCGAGGATCAGCCGGCCGACGCCACCGCGACGGACAGTTCCGCCGGCGCGCCGCGCAGCGCCACCACGCAGGTGGCGACCCGCCACCGGCCGGCGGTGAGCAACACCCACCGGTCCGGGGTGTGCCGGGCGTAGGTGAGCGGGGTGACCGCCGTGACACCGACCTTGTGCAGCGACTCCAGTGCCGACCAGACCCGGGTCGCCGCCGTGGACAGCGGCTCCCCGGTCTCGGCGGCTATCAGGTCGGCCAGGGCGAGGTGCCCACCGAGCAGCCGCCGCCACTCGGCGTGTTCGCGTCGCGCGACGGGTTCGAGGTCGCAGCCGACCGGCGTGCCCGAGACGACCGCCATTGTGTACGCCCCGCCGTGCGCCGCCGACACGCACCGGCCGCCGCCCAGCTCGGGCCGCCCGTCGGGGCGGTAGCGCACGGTCGTGCGGGCGCCGAGCAGTCGGGACACGGCCAGCGCGGTGTGCTCGCGGCGCCGTTCACGGCGCAGGCCCGGCTCGAGCACCGCGGCGGCGTCGAAGCCGGCCAGTTCGCGGAGTCTGCGGTGCAGGTACGGCCCGAACACCTGCGCCGGCCACGGGCCGGGCGGGCGACCTGCGGGCACCAGCCGCAGCCGCAGCCCGGTCCAGCGCTCGACGACCCGCCCACCGGCCACCGCTTCCAGGTCGAACCGGTGCACGTCGCCGTCGCGCTCCCGGCGGAGGGCGTACAGCGTCACCTGCTCGTACGGGCCGGCGCCGGCGAGCCAGATCCGGTCCACCCCCAGCGGTTGCAGCACCGCGTCGGGTGCCCAGGCCTGCACGGCGTGCAGCAGCGCGTCGCGCAGGCCGGGGTCGCCGAGGATCAGTGGTTCCGGCGGGGCGGCTCCGAACCACCACATCGCGCTGGCCCCGGCGAGTTCGGCGACGCAGCCGGACGTGGTGATCTCGCGGTACCGCAGCAGGCGGTGCAGCCTCCGGTCGCGGCGGACCAGCGTGTCGTACACCTCGCGGGCCGTGTTGATCGCCAGCGGTGGCTGTTCGGGGTGCCGCGCGGGAGGCACCGGCAGCGCGGTCGGGACGGGCACCGTGGCCGCCGGGTGCCACACGACCGGCATCCGGTCACGCACCCCGCCGGCGCCGCGGTGCCGCAACCGGGCGCGGACGCGCTCCACCTCGTCTCCGAGGTACGCGCTGCGCAGCGTCACCGTCGCCGTGCTGGGGTGCGCGCCGGCCACCGCGGTCAGCCGCAGCTCGACGACGCGGTCGCGGGGCACCACGAGCGGCTGACCGAACTCGACCGCCTCGATCACCGGAGGCCCGTCGTGCCCGGTCAGCGCCGCCCATCCCTGCGCGACGGCCTCGAGGGCGCACGCGGGCGGGAACACCGGCGCCGCGTCACCCCCGGGGTCGTCGAGGTACGGGTCCTCCCCCGGGCCCAGGGTCGTCGTCGTGACCAGCAGCCGACCCGGTTCGTGGACGAGCACCGAGGCGGTGAAGCGCGCGGCGGGGGCACCGCCGGGCAGCGTGCGGGGCCCCGTCGTGATCCGCTCCACGGTGTCCACCCTCCCGATGTGGTTGTGCGGTCAGGCGAAGTGGGCCTGGATCCGCTGACGCCAGACCTCGTACGCGGGCTCGGGCCCGTCCGGCCCGAGGGTGTCGCGCTCGGCGTCGGTGATCGCGGCCGCCTCCTGCGGGGTGCAACCGCAGAAGATCTCGGTGGCCAGGGGCGTGTGATCGGTGACCAGGCCGGCTCGCAGCCGCGCCTGCGCGGCGAAGGCGGAGCCCTGGGCGAGCTGCGGGCGGTACTGGGCGGCGTGGACGTACAGCTTCTTGAGGTCGTCGGAGTCGGCGCCGCCGGCGTAGGTGGCGGCCAGGCCCATGCCGCTCCACAGGTCGCCGTGGCGGGACTCGTCGAAGCGGCCGATCAGGTCGGCGGCGACGTCGGGGTCGGCGCCGGCGACGAACCAGCTGGCCCGCCCGATGCCCTGATCGATGGCGCGCCGCGCGTAGTCGCCGGGCACGTCCGGTGGCCACGCCACCGGCGCGACCTGCTGACGGCGCACGAAACGGTCGGTCTCGAAGTAGGCGCGGTAGAAGCCGAGTCCGTCGAGCACCAGCCAGCGCAGCAGCGGGTCCGGCGCGACGACGGCCCGCCAGCGCCACCTGGGCAGCTTGGCGTACGCCCAGCCGATCCCGACGTACGCCATGTAGACGTGCGGCGCTCCGGCGCCGGTCAGGAAACGGCCGGTGCGGCCGCCGCCCGGCGCGACACCGTCCAGGATGGCGTACCCCATGGCGGCGCCCTCGTAGGCGAACCCGCGGAACTGCCGCTCGATCAGGTCCAGGCGGTTGATGTCGGCGTCCTCGCGGGCCTCGACGGCCGCGCGGAAGCCGGTGAGGAAGCTGGCGCCCACCGACTCCAGCCTGCGGCGGGTGGGTTCGTCCTTGACGTGGAATCCCCGCCGGCTCATCGTCGTCTCGACGATGTCCGGCGTCATCAGTCGTGCACGGAGGGTGCGCCACAGGCCTGCCATCGGCTCTCCCCATGGAAGACGGACGCCCGTGGCGTCCGTGTCCTTGTCCCGGTGGATCCGGATGAGCCGAGGCTAGGGGCAGCCCGAGGTGATCGCCTACTTCACGGTTGCTCTGCGTGATCACATGATCACGCCCATTTTCCCGCCGGCGCCTGCGAACGTGATCGACACCCACCGTAATTACTGGTCGAGGGCCGGTCGAGTGACGGCACGAACAGAGAAGAACTACGGTCGCCAACTGAGGCACACTCGGAAAGTCTATTCGACACAGATCACTACCTGAGCGGGAGTGGCGAGGTATTACACGGAAGTTTATTGACCTTAAGGAACGGTCACCGCAGTTTCCCAATCCAATGTACCGCGCAGCTTCATCCAAAATTGGATTCGGTGCACCGTGAAGGATCAGACGGTCGAGCAGACAACTCGTTCGTGACGACTATCAGGAAGAGGGCACCGACGTGACCCAGGCACCCGACGTGATCGCCGATCTCACCGCGGAGAGCGAGGCCCTCGACGCCCTCGTGGCGAAGCTGGACGCCGAGCAGTGGGACACCCCGACCCCGGCGCACGGCTGGGCGATCCGGCACCAGATCGCCCACCTGGCCGCGACCTTCCGGCTCGCCGGACTGGCCGCCGCGCAGCCGGCCGCGTTCCAGCAGGTGGTCAGCCGACTCAGCGACGACTTCGACGCCAACGTGGCGGCCGCCATGGCCGACTTCGTCGTCGAGCCACCTGCGGTCCTGCTGTCCCGCTGGCGCACCGAGCGCGCCACGGCCGAGAAGGCACTCGCCGCGGTGCCGGCCGGCCAGCCGGTGCCGTGGCTGGTGCGCCCCCTGCCGGCACCGGTGCTTGCCGCGGCCGGGATGATGGAGGTCTTCGGGCACGGTCAGGACGTCGCGGACGCCCTGGGCGAGCGCCGGACGCCCACCGACCGACTCGGTCACCTGGTCGGCTTCGCCGTCCGGACCTGGGACTTCGGGTATCTGGCGCGCGGGCTGACGCCGCCGGACGTCGAGTTCCGCTTCGAGATCACCGCACCTTCCGGCGCGGTGTGGGCGTTCGGCCCGGAGGACGCCGAGCAGCGGATCACCGGCCCGGCCGAGGACTTCTGCCTGCTCGTGACCCGGCGCCGGCACCGGGACGACCTGACCATGACGGCGGTCGGCGACGAGGCCGACCACTGGCTGGACATCGCCCAGGCGTACCGGGGGCCGGCCGGGACCGGGCGCTCCCCGGGCCAGTTCAGCCGGAGTCCGCAACCGCAGTCCCGTTGACGAGATCGCACGCACGACGGCGTCGGATATCCGTCCGGCACCGTTGTGCCCGCCGGCCGGGGCGACGGACCGCACCTTTCCGCCATACCGGCCGGCGGGCACCCGACAAACCGGATCGAACAGCCAGAGATTGCCCGGCGACAGCGGCTAATGTCTTCACATTCGGGGCAAGCGTCCATTTTAGGCAGCCCTGACCAGTCTGCAGGAAACCGTATCTCCACCCGGGAAAATGGGTGTGTTGATTGCGGGTCCAGCGGCCGCTAGCATGGGCGCACCGTCGCCAACCATTGCTCTGCATCTATTCCCTTAGGTGCTTAACAAGTAATTGCCGCCCGGTGAACGAACCGGGGGCGCAAGCGGGACCGGCGTATCGCCACGCGCCACATCTGAGGTGCCCGGCCACCGGCACCAAATCCTGCGTCACACGTGTACCAACCATCGGATTGGGGGATGCGATGGAAGACAGTATCCAGAGAGCCGTCGGTCGCGTCATCAAGGCTATCCGGGATGATCTCGCTGAACAACACACCGTGGACGGCATGGCCAGGACCGCGATGTTCAGCAAGTTCCACTTCACCCGGATCTTCCAGCGAACGACCGGCATCTCTCCGGGACGCTTCCTCATGGTCATGCGGCTGCACCGCGCCAAACAGCTCCTGCTGTCCACCTCGTTGAGCGTCACCGAGATCACCCATGAGGTCGGTTACGCCAGTGTGGGCACCTTCAGCTCCCGGTTCAGCAGCAGCGTCGGCGTCTCGCCGAGCACCTTCCGCAGGCTGGGTGGGGTGACGCCGCAGGTTCCCGTCGACCGCCGGCCGGCCCCCCAGCCGCCGGTCACGACGATCATGGGCACGGTGCACGCGCCCGAGTTCGACCAGGACGGCGATCGCACCGTCTTCATCGGGCTCTTCCGCGACCCGGTACCACTCGGGCGCCCGGCGAGCTGCACCGTCCTCGAACGCCCCGGCCCCTACCGGCTGGAGAACCCACCGCCCGGGCAGTGGTACGTCCTCGCGTACTCCAGCCTCCGGGAGGGCCCGAGCTACTGGCGCGCCAACCCCGAGGACCAGGACGTGCTGATCGGCGCGTCCGGCCCACTCACCATCTGTCGGCGTCCGGGCGCGACGGAGGCGGACCTCCACCTGCGACGGATGACTCCCCTCGATCCGCCGATCCTGCTGGCCCTTCCCGTCCACTGAGCCGTACCCCTCCGAGCACCGCGCCCACGTCCCGCCCAGCGCCGCGTCACACGACGCCCACACGGACGGGACGGGGGGCGGATCGGCGCGGAGGGCCGGGACCGCCATCGACACCGCCGGACCGTGGCCCGAGGTCGGGCCACCGCGGCACACGTCGGCGTGGCCGTCGCTCCAGCCGGTCCACAGCAGGGTCAGGGTTCGGGGCCGTACCCCCGATCGACGCTGTGTCGCGCCCCGCGACGGCCGGTCGTCGGCCCGCCGGTGCGGCCCGCCCCGCACCGGATCCAGGGCCGGCGGGGGGCCGCGGACCGCGGCGACCTGCACGTCGGACAGCCGCGCCGTCCACCCCTGCGGCGTGGTCTTGTCGGGATGTGCGGCGCTGCCCCGCGACTGTGCTCCGAAGGGTCGTGCGAGCGAGTCTCTGCTGCTATCTTCATTGCGCGACGTCAGTTTCAAATCCGCACTGAGTGGTTGTCGATGACGTCGCATGAGCGACAGCCGGGGCCCGCCCAGCACACCCGGGCCGTCGCACCTCCGGTCTGTCGCACCCATGGCCGCCGTGGGCCGGATGACAGCCCGCGGCGCGCCTGACGCCTGTCGATGCGGCTAGCTCCCGCACCACCGGGAAACCAAGGGGCTGGGATGGTGGACAACTTCAGCGCACCGGCGCCGATGGCACCGCGACTCGGCAAACGCCAACGGCTGGCCCTCGGCGCGCTCGGTGCCTCGTTCCTGATGGTGGCGGTGGACAGCACCATCGTCTACGTCGCCATTCCGAGCATCCAACGTGGACTCGGGTTGTCCACGGTGACCGTCCAGTGGCTCATGTCGGCCTTCCTGCTCAGCTTCGGTGGCATGCTGTTGCTCAGCACCCGGCTGGCCGACCTGTTCGGGCGCCGCCGGTTGTTCACCACCGGCCTCGCTGTGGTGGCCGCCGCCTCGCTGCTGTCGGCCGTGGCCTGGTCGGGTGGTGCGCTGATCGCGGCCCGGGCCCTGCAGGGGGTCGGCGCGGCACTGGTCGCGACGACCGCGCTGCCGCTGCTCGCGTTGTCCCTCGGCAACGGCCCGGCCCGGTCCCGCGCGCTCGGCCTGTGGACCCTGATCGGCGCCTTCGGCGGCACGGCGGGGCTGCTGCTGGGCGGCATCCTCACCGACGGTCCCGGCTGGCGCTGGGTGTTCCTGCTGAACGTGCCGGTGGGCATCGCCGCCGCACTGCTCGCGCCGGTCCTGCCCGCCGACCGGTGCGCCCTTCCCGGCCGTCCGCTGGACGTGGCCGGCGCGGCGAGCCTGGTCGGCGCCCTGGTCCTGTTCGGGTGGACGATCGTCGGGGCGTTCGCCACCGAGGGCTCGGCCGTCAACGCCCTGCTGCGGTTGGCCGGCGCCGTCGTGCTGTTGCTGCTCTTCCTGGCGGTCGAGTCCCGTGCCGCCCGTCCCCTGGTCCGCCCCGGGCTGCTGCGCTCCCGGACCCGACTCGCCGGGCTCATCGTGCTGTTCACCGCCGGCACGATCGTCGACGGCGTGCTCCTGCTGATCACCCTCTACGGTCAGGAGTCGCTGGGGCTCTCCGCCACCGGCTTCGGCGTCCTGATGGTCGCGCTGACCCTGCCATCGGTGATCGGCTCGTACGCCGGCCAGGCCGTGGTGCTGCGGCACGGGCTGCGGACGGTCGCCATGGCCGGCATGGCGCTGGTCGGCGCCGGCCTGCTCGCGCTGACCATGGTGCGTGGCCCGCTGGCCGCCGGGTACATCGTCAGTGTGCTGCCGGTCATCGGGGTGGGCGCGGGAGCCGCCTTCGTGGCCGCGCAGATCGCCGTCACCCTCGGGGCCACCGACGCCGACTCGTCCGCCACGACGGGCCTCACCGACGCCTCGTTCAGCATGGGTGGAGCCATCGGGCTCGCCATCGTCTCGGCCGCCCTCGTCGCACACCAGGCGGCACCCGGCGCGCCCGCGGCGCCCGGACAGGTCGCCGCCGGCCTGCAGACCGCGTTCGCGGTCGCCGCCGGCCTCGCCGTGATCGGGCTTCTCGCGGCGCTCGTGCTGCTCCGGCGTGGCGGCAACCACCTGCCGATACGTCGATTCGACCCGTGAGGTGCGCAATTTTCTCGGGGTTGCCCGGTCGTACGGGCACTAGGATGACGCTGTGTCTCGACGTGGGTACGGACAGGACTGCTCGATCGCACGCGCTCTCGAGGTCGTCGGCGAGCGCTGGACGCTCCTCATCGTCCGCAACGCGCTGGTGGGTGACTGCCGCTTCGACTCGTTCCTCAGCGACCTCGGGATGGCCCGCAACGTCCTCGCCCAACGCCTGAACACCCTGGTCGAGGCCGGCATCTTCGAGCGGGTCCCCTACAAGTACCGCCCCCTGCGACACGAGTACCGGCTCACCGCGCGCGGACGGGACCTGGCGCCGGTGCTGATGGCGTTGATGCGGTGGGGTGACAAACACAGCACCGGTGCCGGCCAACCGGAACGGGCCAGCGTCCACACCACCTGCGAGCACCCGGTCGAGCTGGTGGTGATGTGCACCTCGTGCGGCGGGCCGGTCCCGGTGGACGAGGTGGCCACCCGTCCGACCACGTCGTCCTCTCCGGTGCCGGAGCAGGGCTCCATGATGGACAGTCGGTCGACGGTCCAATCGGTCACGTCCTGACCGTCCCGGCACGACCATCGGCCCGACGGGAAGGGCACGCCGGGAGACGCCTCGCGCTCGCACCGACCAGAGAATAAGGGGACGCATCCGGCAAGGAGGTCGTCCCGTGGTCCTGTCCGCCGCCCCGGCACCGATGGCCCACCATCAGCTCCTGGTCTTCCTCAGCGCCCTCACTGTCCTGCTGCTCCTCGCGCGTCTGCTCGGCGGGCTCGCCGAACGGCTCGGCATGCCCGCCGTGGTCGGCGAACTGCTCACCGGGGTCATCCTCGGCCCGTCGCTGCTCGGGCACCTCACGCCGGGGATCACCGGATGGCTGCTGCCCGACGACCCGGGACAGATGCATCTGCTGGACGCGGTCGCCCAACTCGGCCTCCTGCTGCTCGTCGGCATCACCGGCACCCACGTCGACGTGACGGTGCTGCGCCGTCACCGCCGGGCGGCCACCGCCGTCAGCGCGTGCGGGCTGCTGATCCCGCTCGCTCTGGGCATCGGCCTGGGCCTGCTGATCCCGGCCTCGGTCTCGGCGACACCCGCCGCGCAGCGGTGGACGTTCGCACTCCTCATCGGGGTGGCGATCTGCGTCTCCGCGGTGCCGGTCATCGCCAAGACCCTCTCGGACATGCGTCTGCTGCACCGGGACATCGGTCAGCTCACCCTCGCCGTCAGTGTCATCGACGACGTGGCCGGCTGGCTCCTGCTCTCGCTGGTCGCCACCGCCGCGACCGTCGGCCTGACCGTCGGCGCCGTCAGTCTCTCCGTCGCATACCTGCTGGGGTTCGTGGCGTTCGCCGCCACGGTGGGGCGGTTCCTGGTCCGCCGCGTGATGAAGCGCGTGGCGCGGTCGGGCGAGCCCGGACCGGCGGTGGCCGCCGCGGTCGTCATCGTGCTGGTCGGCGCGGTGATCACGCATTCGCTACGCATGGAGGCGCTCTTCGGCGCGCTGGTCGCGGGGGTCCTCATCGCCACCACCCGCTCGGCCCAGGTGCTCCTCGCGCCCTTGCGGGCGATCGTGCTGTCGGTCCTCGCCCCGATCTTCCTGGCCACCGCCGGCCTGCGGATGGACCTCACCGCGCTGGCGGAGCCGGCCGTGACGCTCACCGGGCTCGCCGTGCTGGCGGTGGCGATCGTCGGCAAGTTCACCGGCGCCTTCGTCGGCGCGTGGCTCGGCCGGCTCGACCGGTGGTCGGCGATGGCCCTCGGCGCCGGCATGAACGCCCGCGGCGTCATCCAGGTGATCGTCGCGCTGACCGGTCTGCGCCTGGGCGTACTGAACACGGCCATGTACACCGTCGTGGTGCTGGTCGCGATCGTCACCTCGCTGATGACACCGCCACTGCTGCGGTACGCCACGAACCGGATGGCCGAGGGCGAGACGGAACGGCTGCGCCGGCTCGAACACGACACGTGGCAGGGCCGCAGCCCGGCGACGGCGGTGACACCGACGGCGACCCCCGACCCCTGAGGCCCGACGAGCCCCGGTCGGTCGACCGGGGCTCGTCGGGCACAGCGGATCAGTTGAGGTCGAACCGGTCCAGTTCCATGACCTTCGTCCAGGCCTGGACGAAGTCGGTCACGAACTTGTCGCGCGCGTCCTGGCTGGCGTAGACCTCTGCCAGGGCCCGCAGCTGCGAGTTGGAGCCGAAGATGAGGTCGACCGCCGTGGCGGTCCACTTCACCTCGTCGGTGGACAGGTCACGGATCTCGTACACGTGCTCGTCGGACTTCGACGCGCTCCACCGGGTGCCCGGCGAGAGCAGGTTGGCGAAGAAGTCGTTGGTGAGCACACCCGGCCGGTCGGTGAGGACACCGTGCTGCACGCCGCCGGAGTTGGCGCCGAGGGACCGCAGGCCGCCGATGAGGACGGTCATCTCGGGTGCGGTCAGGTTCAGCATGTAGGCGCGGTCGATGAGCAGCACCTCCGGCTGGGTCTTCTCGCCCTCGCGCAGGTAGTTGCGGAAACCGTCGGCGCGCGGCTCGAGGACCCGGAAGGACTCGGCGTCGGTCTGCTCCTGGGTGGCGTCGGTGCGGCCCGGCCGGAACGGCACGGTCACCTCGACGCCGGCGTCGCGCGCCGCCTTCTCGACGGCGGCCGAACCGGCCAGCACGATCAGGTCGGCGAGCGAGATGCTCGCCCCACCGGCGGAGTTGAACTCCTGCTGGATGCCCTCGAGGGTGGTCAGGACGGTCGACAGCTGCTCGGGCTGGTTGACCTCCCAGCTGCGCTGCGGCTCGAGACGGATCCGCGCACCGTTGGCGCCACCACGCTTGTCGGTGTGCCGGAAGCTCGCGGCCGACGCCCAGGCGGTGGAGACCAGCTGGGCGGTCGTGAGACCGGACTCGAGGACCTTCGCCTTGAGTGCGGCGATGTCGGCGTCACCCACGAGGTCACCACTGGCGGCCGGCACCGGGTCCTGCCAGAGCTGCGGCTCGGCGACCCACGGACCCAGGAAACGGCTGACCGGGCCCATGTCGCGGTGCAGCAGCTTGTACCACGCCTTGGCGAAGGCCAACGCGAACTGGTCGGGGTTCTCCAGGAAGCGGCGCGAGATCTTCTCGTACGCCGGGTCGACGCGCAGCGACAGGTCGGTCGTGAGCATCGTCGGCTTGTGCTTCTTCGACGGGTCGTGGGCGTCCGGGATGATCGCCTCGGCGTCCTTGGCGACCCACTGCTTCGCGCCACCGGGGCTCGTGGTCAGCTCCCACTCGTAGCCGAACAGGATCTCGAAGTAGCGGTTGCTCCACTGCGTCGGCACGTCGGTCCACGTCACCTCGAGCCCACTGGTGATCGTGTCACCGCCCTTGCCGCTGCCGTAGGTGCTCAGCCAACCCAGGCCCTGCGCCTCCAGCGGGGCACCCTCGGGCTCCGCGCCCACGTGGCTGTCGGCGGCGCTGGCGCCGTGGGTCTTGCCGAAGGTGTGGCCACCGGCGATGAGAGCGACGGTCTCCTCGTCGTTCATCGCCATCCGGCGGAAGGTCTCGCGGATGAAGTGGGCCGCGGCGGCCGGGTCCGCGTTACCGCGGGGGCCCTCCGGGTTGACGTAGATGAGACCCATCTCGGTCGCGCCGACACCGGCCGCCATCTCCTTCTCGGAGGCGTACCGCTCGTCACCGAGCCAGGTGTCCTCCGGGCCCCAGAAGATCTCCTCGGGCTCCCAGACGTCCTCACGGCCGAAGCCGAAGCCGAAGGTCTTGAACCCCATCGACTCCAGGGCGACGTTGCCGGCGAGCACGAGCAGGTCAGCCCAGGAGATCTTCTGGCCGTACTTCTGCTTGACCGGCCAGAGCAGCCGGCGGGCCTTGTCGAGGTTGGCGTTGTCCGGCCAGCTGTTCAGCGGAGCGAAACGCTGACCACCCTCGCCGGCCCCGCCCCGACCGTCCTCGATGCGGTACGTGCCGGCGGCGTGCCAGCTCATCCGGATCATCAGGCCGCCGTAGTTGCCGAAGTCCGCCGGCCACCAGTCCTGCGAGGTGGTGAGCACGTCGACGATGTCCCGCTTGAGGGCCTCGACGTCGAGCTTGGCGAACTCCTTGGCGTAGCTGAAGTCCGCTCCCAGGGGGTTGCCCTTGGACGAGTGGGCGTGCAGCACCGAGAGGTCGAGCTGGTTGGGCCACCAGTCCCGGTTGCTGCGCGGACGGCCGCCGGCCTTCGGGGCCGGCGAGTCGATCGCCGGGTTCTCGCTCTCGCTGCCGCGCGCGGTCACCGAGTCGTGCGCGACCGGGCAGCCGGCCGCGGCCTTCTCGTCGATGCCCTGCGCACTGATGGGGCGGTTGTCCTGGGTGTCACTCATGTGCTTCCTTCCGAGCTTGCGGATCTCTGGGGCGTGCGGTCGGTCGCGCAGTCGGGACAGGTGCCCCAGTAGACGACCTCCGCCTCGTCGACCACGAAACCGTGGTCGCCCGAGGCGGTGAGACAGGGAGCGTGGCCGACGGCGCAGTCGACGTCGGCGATCGTGCCGCAGGAGCGGCACACGACATGGTGGTGGTTGTCCGCGACCCGCGACTCGTAGCGGGCGGTCGCGCCGGCGGGCTGGATTCGACGCACCAGACCGGCGTCGGTGAGCGCGCGCAGCACGTCGTACACCGCCTGGTGGGAGACCGTGGGATGGCCCGCGCGTACCAGTGCGATCATCGTGTCGGTGTCGACGTGCGGGTGGTCGCGCAGCGCCGCGAGCACCGCCAACCGGGGCCGGGTCACGCGCAACGAGGCCGCCCGCAGCTGCGCCTCGAAGTCGGACGTCACGCGGACGAACATATCCCAGTCTTCTGGAACAATTCAAGTTTGGTGCGAACTGGCGGCGACGTGTCGGCTCGGTCACTTCCGGGCGGGGCACGATCCGGGCCCGGGTCGCGGCCGCACGACTCACGAGACGAGGCCCCGACCAGCGCCAAGCGGGCGGTTTCTGGGGGTCCTCGCAACACCTGATGGCTTAGTACGGCAGCCGCCATTTGCTAGTACGGCAGCCGCCATTTGCTAGTTGGCCAGGGCATAGTCTCGGTTGAGTCGGGTGCGTTGGTGGAACCAGCGTGCTCGGGCTTGGTGGCGGCGTCGCCAGTTGCGCCAGTGGGTGTCGTGGTCGGTGGGTT